>JAKAAS010000025.1 GCA_021802225.1 Bacillota bacterium | reverse complement strand
TCCGCCATAATCTTCGATGCCACCACCACGTCAATTTCCGTTTGGGCAAAAATTACGACCTGGCCCCACCGGGTTTCCAGATATGCCAAAAGCGATTCATCCAAGTCCGATGGCGCTGTGGGGGCAAACGCGGCCGGAATCACGTCAATGCAGTACAACACGGGAATTTTACTGGCAGTGCGCACCCGGTGAATTTCCACCACCTCATCGGTCTTCCAAGGTGCAAACAACTCTCGCTCATGTATTGTTGCGGCGCGCCGGTCAATATCCACAAAAGTCGTGCCCGGCTCCTTGCCGCTCTGCCGGATCCACTGGGTAATGCTGATTAGAGATTCCAGCCCTCCGGAGATGGCGTCGGGCTGCCCCACAAATGTGCCCACCCCGCGGCGCTTGATCAGGTAGCCCTGCAAAGCCAGCGATGCTACCGCTTCCCGGACGGTGGCCCGGCTTACCCCATATTCGCGAGCGAGTTCCTCCTCGCTGGGCAACTGCTCTCCCGCCTTGCAGTCACCCGAGATGATGCGCTCCTTTAACCGGTCCTCCACTTGTCTTGGCAAAGGCATACGGTTCGGCTGCATGGTTTCACCCCACTGGCGGTCAGATGTCCGACTTTCTGTTGTATTGTATTTTTCCGCGTGTCATAAAGCAACAAAAAGTGTGGCACACTCTGGGCTGGCTGAGACCCGTGGTATTTATTTGCTGGGTGCGCCTCCCGGCAATCGGGGATCGCTCCCCCGCATTGTGGTGCAGTTTCTTCTCGTCCTGATCTTCACCCCAGGGAATTTCTGGCGATGGTGGGAAACCCGCCCATCCGGTCTACCGTTTCCTCAATGACCCCCGCTGGAATTGGCGCCGGGTTTTCAGTCACGTGGCCCGAGAGGTCTATCGGCATGTGCGGCCCTGATCCCAGTACGCCCACGACGCCCTGTTAGCCGCTCATGCAGAGAGCCAACGCATACGCGCGGCGGTGCGTTCCAAGGTTTGGGTCGCTCTATCGCTATCCCTTTACGCCAAACGAGACACACGCTATCCCCGCCATCTGCGCTTTGCCTTGCACGTACCGATGGAGAAATATGTGCCGACGCCCCAGAAAGCCCAGGCACAACGGGAAGCCAATCCCGGATTACCGGTGGTCACCGTGGATCTCGGCGTGAACCGGCTCGCCGTGATGGGGGCCGTTAGTCTCGGGCAATTGCAGGCCACCCAGTTCATCCCCGGGGGCGCCCGGAACCACCAGCGCCATCTGCTGCTCCAGGCGATCAGTAAAAAACGAGCCCAGAGCGGCAGGTTGTCCGCCAGATCGTCGATTTTGCTCTGAAACATGGGGCTAAGGTCATGGTGTTCGAGTACTTGCGGCAGTACCAAGCTCCCAGGGAACGCATGAGCCGATCTGGGAGAAAAAACCACAAGCGCGCCTACTGGCTCCGCGGGCAGATCGTGCAGTGGGTGCGTGACGTGGCCTTTCGCGAGGGAACCTTGACCGTGGAGCGGAATCCAGCGTATACCAGTCAGATGTGTCCTCGTACGGTCGGAGTGCACCTGAAACACACCTTCACGTGCTCGAATCCGGATCATTCCTACACAGCCGGCGCGGATTTTATCGGGATGGTGAACTTGTACCGCAAGTGGAAAAGCACATTCACGTATCCTTCCAAAAAGAAGGATGAACGAAAGCCTGCGCAGGCCATGGCCTAATACCGCGTAGGTCTCGTGGGGAGCCATCGACTTCCCGCGAGTGGCCCCGTGGTGGGGAAAGTTTCTGGGGGAGATCAGGAGGCCGCTGGCTGGCCAGAGGAGGGGATCTCCCATACGCCGACAAGAGGATAAGTCCAAACGCCTCTCCCCTCTGCGGAGGGAGACAAAGGTCAGACGAACGGCTGCTGTGTACATTTGTCCATGGTTTTAGGCACTGCTGACACCACCAGATATGAGATATAATTTTAAATCAACGCGAACGATCACGTTGCTGCAACACTCTTGAGCGTTGTCGATTCAGTGGCCGTCGTTTCTTGGTATTGGGCAGGGGCGATTGTGGACGGCATTGAGGAGGTAGCTTTTGTGGAAATGCGACAAATTGAATATTTCGTAACCGTGGCTGAGGAACTGAGCTTTCGGCGCGCAGCGGCTAGACTGAACATCTCGCAACCCCCGCTGAGCCAGCAAATTAGAAAGTTGGAAGATGAACTGGGATTTGCGTTATTAAGGCGTGACACTCACCATGTATCGCTTACTGAAGCCGGACGTTTTTTTTTGAATGAAACCCGTCCTCTTCTAGCACGTTTTTCACAAGCGCAACATCAAGGAGAGCAAATTCATCATGGAGCGGTCGGGCGTTTGACCATCGGGTTCTTAGGCTCGACTACCTATAAGCTTGCTTCGATTTTGCGCACGTACCGCAAAACCCATCCTGTTGTCGCGCTTTCCCTCCAACAACTTAAAATGCCTGAACAACTGCAATCACTTCACGAAGGCCAAATCGATATTGGGCTCATGCGAGATGTGCCGTCGCATCCGTCCCTAGATTCTTTGGCTTTATACGATGAACCTTTACTTGCCGTCCTTCCAAAAGATCATACACTCCCGGGATTGGATAGCGGCATGCCTCTAGATCTCAAACAATTAGCCAATGAGCCCTTCGTCATGACCCCGTACCGTCAAGGCTCAAGCTACTATGACAGAGTCATCGGATGTTGCCTACAGTCAGGGTTTCATCCTCGTGTCGCATTAGAGGCGCCAGAAATTCTGACAATCGTAGCGCTGGTTGGGATGGGAGCTGGAGTGGCCTTAGTTCCGGAGTCATTTCGACAGTTCTCACATGACAACGTTATTTATTGTCCGTTGCAAAATGCTAATGCTGTCTTGCCGTTGGTGTTGGTGTGGAAAAGAGAGCATGAACGCATAGTAACCAATTTTGTCAATGTAACGCAACGTCTTTTCTAACAGTTCCCCATGCCGCCCGTGCGGCAGAAAAATGGGGGCTTGTGTCGAGCTCTCATGCGCTCTCTCGCGGCGGTTATGTCTTGTGTGGATTACGCATCCGGCTAACCGTTTGGCTTGGACCGCCTTGGGCTTCCCGCATTGCTACTAGCTGGCATCACTCACGTCTGTTTAGGCTCTACGGAATCGTATTGGCACACCTGTTCGGCGACTAAAATTACCCGCCGCAGAAATATAATAATCGCAATAATCCCTAAGGTTGCACACACGGTTTGTCATCTATCCTATCGCCTGATACAGAACCGATCCGAATATTAGCCTATTATCGCTTGAATTATGCTGTTCGCCATACTATTCTAACAGTATCCCCGCAATGATGCGGGTCTGAATCCTCCACCTCAATCACCACAAACACAATCTTACGAGTTCGCTTCAGGTGCGCTCTTGAGGTACTCGGCTTAACGCATGGCCATTTCTCGCCTTACTGCAGCCCCGATGCGGTTGGGTCAGACACTAGAAGATTTTTGGTCGCTGTGCGAAATGAACCATATCCTCGTCGACAGCGATGAGAGGAGAGAACGCCTGTTGGAAATCATCAACCCTAGAGTTCATGCGGAACTTGAGGCGGCCAGCGACTGGCAAACGTATTGGGCACAGGTCGGAAACCGTGTGCACTGGAATACCCCGTTCCACACCCTTTACGCGAAAATCGACGGCACCTCGCAGTGGTTTTTGGGAGGGACCACGAACCTTGCTGTGAACGCGTTAGATGCCCATGTCGCAACGGATCCTGAACACATGGCGTTAGTTAGCATACAGGAAAACGGAACAACTCAGACCTATACCTACGCCGAATTGTCCCGCTTGGTGCTGACCCTGTCCCGAGCTTATCGAGCTCTTGGAGTCGCTCCCGGTGATCGCGTGGCAATTTATATGCCTACGGGACCAGAGGCAATTGCTTCGATGCTGGCGTTGTCCCGTATCGGCGCTATCCATCTCGTAGTGTTTGCGGGATTCGGTAGTGCAGCGTTGGCCCAAAGAATCCGTTTGTCCGGTGCCAAGCTCCTGATTGCGAGCGACGTCACATGGAGAAAAGGGAATTCCGTGGCACTCACCTCCATCGTGGCTAATGCGTTAAAAGATCCCGCAAGTCCAATCCAAAAGATTGTGTGGCATTGCCGCCAGAGCGATCCTCCGCAAATTCCTAACGTAGCTTACTATCAATGGAACGAATTGGAGCAGTTAGGCCAATCTGAGTCTGATGACCCGGAGTGGATGGATGCCAACGCGCCCGCATTTATTTTAGCAACCAGTGGCACCACAGCGGAACCGAAGTTAGTCGTGCATACCCATGGAGCTTATCAAGCAGGGCTCCTGCACACCAGCCGAGTAATGTTCGGTCTGAATGCATCCGACATCTGGTGGTCGACGTCTGACATCGGGTGGATTGTGGGTCATAGTTTCATTGTATACGCCCCTCTTCTAATAGGGGCCACGACTCTTACCTACGAAGGGGCGTTAGATTATCCTGGGCCTGAACACTTTTACCAAATTCTCCAAGACCAACACGTGACCGGAATTTTTACGGCGCCGACCGCGGTCAGGTTATTGAACCGCTATGGCGTGGAACCCGCCAAACCATATGATTTGACTTCGGTAGAAAAAATCTTTTCTGCGGGAGAGCCATTAAACCCACCCGCTTGGGAGATGTTTCAGCGGCAAATTTTTGAGGACAAGGTATCGGTGATTGACCATTGGTGGCAAACCGAAACCGGAGGCCCGGTGATAGGAAACCCGTATGGTTTGGGACAGCTTCCCATCAGGCCAGGTTCGGCTGGCATTGCCTTACCGGGCTACGCAGTGGAAGTCAGGCGACCAGATGGTACACTCTGTGAAGACGATGAACCCGGAAGTGTTGTAATCACCAGACCGTTTCCAGGACTGACCGCCAAACTATGGGGCGATTCCGGGAATCGCTATGAGCACACCTATTGGTCGGAAATTCCAGACACCTACTTGACCGGAGACGCTGCTTCTCGAGATTCCGAAGGCTATTTCTGGTTTCGCGGGCGGTCGGATGAAGTACTAAAGATTGCGGCACACCGGATTGGCACCAGTGAAGTCGAGTCGGCGTTGTTGAAGCATCCGGCGGTATCCGAAGCTGGTGTTACGGGATTGCCGGATGACCTTCGCGGGGAAGTAATTGCTGCATTCGTGGTGTTGCGTCCAGGACAAACTCCGGGAAAACATTTGGAAGAGGAGTTACGTCAGACGATACGTCACGAATTAGGACCGGTGGCCGTAGTGGGAAGAGTGGAGTTTGTCCCCACTCTACCAAAAACTAGAAGCGGAAAAATTATGCGGCGCTTGTTGAAATCCGTGGTATTAGACCAAGACCAGGGGGACATTTCCACTATCGAGGATCCGTCCGCCGTCGACGCAGCCCGAACAGCATGGAAAAAACATTGATCGAGCGACCACAATTACGATTTGTAGGAGGATGAATGATGGCTGATGAAGCAAAATTGCAGCGGATTCAAGTGGCCGACCCGGGTCCGTTAGGACTAGCTGCTTTTGCCTTGACGACGTTTGTGTTGTCGGTGGCCAACGCCGGTTGGATTCCCGCGGCAGCCGCTACAGTATTTCTCCCCTTGGCATTGTTTTATGGTGGAGTAACTCAACTGATTGCGGGATCTTTTGAGTTTTTCAACCGCAATACGTTTGGTGCAACAGCTTTTTCTTCGTATGGCGGGTTTTGGATCTCGCTGGCCGTCATGGTTTACTTGGAAATTCAGCATGTGCTGGTCTTCGGAACGGCAGCAGGAACTGCATTAGGCCTGTTTTTATTGGCTTGGACTATTTTCACCTTCTATATGATGATTGCTTCATTTCGCCTAAATGGCGCTTTAACCGCCGTATTTATCGTGTTGTTTGTAACCTTTGTGGTCCTTACCATCGGTGCCTTCACAGGAATCGCATTCCTCACACACCTAGGTGGATATCTTGGAGTGGTGACGGCTCTCTTGGCGTGGTACACTTCTGGGGCCGGTGTGATCAACAGCGTTTCTGGCCATACCGTCGTACCTGTATGGCCCTACTCGCATTCGAGTTAAAAGAAGTATGGGCGTCACCTGTCGGCGGCCAACGATGACGCAATCTTTACCAAGAGCAGGGCGAGTGCGGCGACTCCCGCGTTGCACTCGGCACCCGCGATGGAGATATGAATATGGAGGCCTCACTTTCTTCCACGAAAAGTGGCCCAATAAGATAACACTCCCGCAAGTGGTCTGAGGGCCAAATTTCACGTGAAAATTATCGTTGACAGGAATATTTTCTTATCCCGCCAAAGCCTCGGTATTGCTGGAAACGGAAGACGGGAGTCCACTAGGGCCACTCGTTTATGGCCGTGATTGTCGGCAGAGTTGGTGTCCGGCAAAACTGTCAGCCACAATGTGGCCGGGATCGTGGTGTCGCACAACGTGGTTTCCGACAACTTCATCGCGGGAATCGTTCTCCACAGCAATGCCCCCGGTGACATGCTGATGAAGAACGCCGCGACAGACAACACGGTGGCGGGCAATGGAGCCGAGGGCGAAGTTGGAGCTTTTCAGACCACCGGGATGGTCGGGGCTGGGGTCGTCACTCCCGTGACGGACAACACTATCACGGGCAATCATGTCTGCGATGAGACACTTGGCATCTATGTAACCGGCACCCCCGCCAGCCACATCTCCGGAAACATCCTGGACACCCCGGCGTCTGTGCCGCCATCCCTAGAAATTGTGGGCCAAGGCGGGAATGTCGCGGCCGGGGAACCTGTCGTGTATACGGTCGAGAACCCAACAGCGCCAACGGGCTTGCCTTACCAGTACTGGGCTGACTCGGCTGCCGGGTGGAGGATGGTGCAGAATTATTCTCCCGATAACGTGTACGCTATGAGAGACGTCGCGGCCGGGAGCTACCAGGTGGTCGCTTACTCGTTGACACCGGCCGCACTGAAAGCGCGCGCCTGGCATGACGCGGCGTCCGCCAGCCACATCATTAACGTGGGCAGCTCCGTCAGCCTCGCTGTGATGGGCGCGATGTCCGGCATGACGGCGAATTCCATGACCGTGCAGGCCGCGGCTAAGAATTTGCTCCATCCCGTTTACCAGTTCTGGTGGCAGGGGCCGAATGGCCAGTGGACGGCCAGCGGCAACTATTCCACGGACAATATGATGGATATTCTGCCCCCCACGGTTGCTCCCGCCCAGGCCGGCACGTATGCTGTGGTGGCTTACGCTAAGGACGCCAACGCCCCGGAAAGCGCCGCTTATGAGGTATTCAGCCAGCCGCTGTCCATAAAGGTATCGCCCAGAGTGGATTTCGTGCTCACTCCAGCAAGCGCTGCGATAAATCCCGGCGGCTCTGCTGTCTTAACCCTATCCCAGGAATATAGCACGGGGGCTATGGCTCCCGGCAGGTCGCTCGACAATCTCGACTCAACCTTTACAATAGCTGGCGCCAACGGGCAACCCGCATCCGGATTCACCATTTCCGGATTTGGCGGCGGCATCGAGGCGATGCTCGACGGCACATATACTTTTTTGGGTGCGCCCACGCGTGCTGTGGGCACGGTCAACGTGACGGCGGGGTCTAGCGTCGCGCCTGGCACTTACACCGTCAGAGCGTCTGATCCCGACCACATGGATGCGACCTCTGCTCCCGTAGACATTGTCGTGAGGTAGCCGGTCTGTCATGCTCCGCACTCAGGAACCGGATCTTTCCCCCGGTTCCTGTCACTTTACGGGAAGGCTCTGTGCGCCTGGCTGGCGTGCCAGGTTCTCGCCTGCGGTTCAGGAGAACCTGGCGGTCCTGTGGAAACATGCCGCAGACGTCCTGCGTGTTAGTCTGCAAGGAGAGTTTCAAGATAGATGCAGGTGCAGGTCTTGTTTTTGCCAAAACAAATAGAGTACAATCACAGCAGACGTCAGACATCATCCAAGGCGATCTATTCATTATTATCAGATAAGTAAGAAGTATGGCGGCGATTCAACGTCACGCGCAGCTTTGACCGTAACCGAAAGGCAGGTGTTGCCCCGTGATGACGGTGCTTTTATCTTTTGGCGTGGGCCTTCTCATTGGCGCTGCGTTCACTCTCCTGCATCTTCCTGTTCCCGCTCCCCCCACCCTTGCCGGGGTCCTGGGAATTGGGGGCATTTTCTGCGGCATGTGGGTGACCCAATACTTTTTGCGCTGAATTTCATGGAGTAGATGAAGTATGCACAGTTGGATATGCTAGGCAGGGGCCATGACGCTCCAAAGACATCCAAAAACGAACGGAGGAGTAGGCGTGAAACATTCGGCCGGCGCGGAGGAACAGCCTTCGGGACTGTTCCATAAAACGTTGAACGAAATTGAGACGGTTGGGGTGCTTCCTGTGCCCCAGGCAGAACGGACCATGACGTCCGGCAAGCTGATGGTCGTCTGGCTGATGGCGTCAGCGTCAGCGATGACCCCTTTGATAGGGTTGCTGCTGTTCCATTTTGGGATGACGGATATGATTTTGGCTATTGTGGCTAGTTGGCTTATCAGCTTCATCCCGGCGGGACTGTTTTCTGAAATGGGGCGGGAAGTGCCCCTAACCGGGCTGATTGTGGCCCGCAAAACCTATGGACGCGTCGGGGCATTTTTATTCGCGGTGCTGTTTACCTTTGTCAATATGGGGTGGTTTGGGCTCAACACCGCAGTGGCGGGGGAAGTGCTCAATGCCATATTTCATGCGACGGGCTCGTTGTGGTTTTGGGTTATTGGCGCAGCACAGGTTATCCTGGTGCTGTTTGGCATGAAGTGGTTGGAGTACTTTTACCGTTACACGTCCATCCTCCTTTTGGTTTGCTACGGCGCCCTGACATGGTACCTGTTCACCCACTTTCACACCATCGCTCCGCACGCAACCGTCCCTATGCAGTGGGGCACCGCGATTACCACGGTGGTAAGCTTCTCGATCCTTGCCTGGACATACAAACTCTCCACTGTCTCTCGTTTCTGCGTGCCGAAAACCGGTCAGTCCGGCAATGCCCGGTACTTCCTCGCGCCTTCCGTTGGCATTATGCTGGCAGTGCTCCTGATGGGCATCGTGGGCATGGATGCCCAGCAAGCCACCGGAAACTGGAATGTGGCGCTCTTGGGCCCCCACATCCCTGTCTGGGGTCTGGCGGCGGCGCTTGGGGTGGCCCTGGCCATCATTCATACCAATGCCATGAACTTGTACCCGTCCACCGTTGACCTGCTGGTTGCGCTGAATACCTTGCGCAAATCGACGCGCTGGGAGCAGCCCGTGGCGACAATTATTTTGGGAGTGCTGAGCACTATCCTGGCGGTACTTGGCATCTTGAACCACGTCAGTGGCTTCCTCGATGCCATCGGCGACGTCATTGTGCCCTTTACGTTTATCATGCTCGTGGACTGGCTGTGGGTGCAACGGCGGAAAACTCCGGCCGATGCGTTCTTCGCCCGCCCCGAAACGCCCCGGGATTGGGTAAACTGGGCGAGCATTATTGCCTTCGCCGCGGGCCTGGCCTTTTGTCTGTGGGGCGCAGATCTGGCGCCCGGAGCATTTGCCACGGTGCTTCCCCTGCCCGTTGTCGGCGGGTTGGTTTCCGCCGTGATTTATGCCTTGTGGCGGGTGCGTGCGCCCCACCAGTCGGAACCTGTCAAAGAGCAGGAAACAGCTGTCTAAAACCTCTAAGGAGCTGAATCATGATGACGACACCAGACTGGAGTCCCTGGATCGCAACAATTGAACCCATTTTAACCGTCCCTGAAGTGTCGCGGATAGCCGCCATTGACCGTCTTCCCTGGGTTCCCCCAGCCGTCCAGTCCCGCAAAGATCTGGCGGAATTCATTGACCACACCCTGTTGAGCGCAGACGCCGTGCCGGAGCAGGTGGTGACGTTGTGCGAACAGGCGGTGGCGTGGAAAACTGGCGCTGTCTGCATTAACCCCGTGTACGTCCCGCTCGCCCGCAAAACTCTGGGGGAAACATCCATGGATATTGCCGCAGTGGCGGGCTTTCCGTTAGGCGCCACGTCTTCTGCAGCGAAAGCCTACGAAGCCGCATGGGCGGCAGCGGCAGGGGCGAGCGAGATCGACATGGTAATCAGCATCGGGCTGCTGAAAAGTCAGCAGTGGCGCAACGTTCTCGACGACATTCTCGCCGTGCGCGCCGCGGTCCCCCAGCCTGTCCGCCTGAAGGTCATTATGGAAAATGCCCTGCTGACGCGAGACGAGATCATTTTGGGCTGCCTTCTGGCGGTTGCGGCAGGATCCGACTTTGTGAAAACATCCACCGGGTTTGGACCGTCGGGAGCGACAGTGGAAGATGTGCGCTTGATGCGCCAGGTTGTGGGGCGCAATACGGGTGTGAAGGCGGCCGGAGGAATTCACACCGCCCAGGAGGCGCTGGCGATGATTGAGGCGGGGGCCGACCGCATTGGCGCAAGCCAGACGCAGGCCATTCTGGAAGCCCTGGCTTAAGCGAGAGGAGATGGCAATGATGGACCACGATATAATGCCGACATTTT
>JAKAAS010000024.1 GCA_021802225.1 Bacillota bacterium | reverse complement strand
ACATGCGGCTCCGTACCGAGGTGAAGAACGCAGTGTCCTTAGGATTGGAAGCAGGCCACCCGCCTTCGATATAGTCAAAGCCGAATTCATCGAGCAATTGGGCTATCTGCAACTTGTCCTCGACCGAAAGGCTGATGCCGCGCCTTTGGGTCCCGTCACGCAGAGTCGTGTCATATAATTGGATACGGTTTGTCATCAGTGCAATCATCACTTCCTAGGAGTTGCTTGAATGCCAGCCGAGGGTCAGGCATTAGGAAAATATGCTGGTTCCGTAAATTTTATCTCATTTGTGAATGAATATCAAAGCTTTCTAACAAATGAACATGTCCGGTGGAAGGAACCATAGATGAAAAAGCCGCTGTAGTATACTGTTATTATTTGATAATATTCGGTGTCTCTCGACAGCTCAGGTTCACTAAGGAGGATTTATGGGTTCTATTTCGCGCAATGGCCGCCGAATTCTACTGGGATCTGCGGCAGCGGGCGTCCTGATTCTGCTGCCGGCGGCTTATATGGCCGGAAGCATGGCAGAGATGAGCCAGGTCCGCCCGGTGCTGAGCCAGCTTGACAACGCCCGCCAAGCGCTGGCGCGGCAAGAGGCCAGGGTGCCCCAGGAGCCTCCAGCTCACAGTCCGTCCGGCATCCAACTTTCGTGGGGCGCCCAGCATGTGACCATCGCCTGGACGAGGGTGAAAGGCGCCGCGTCCTATGCAATATTCCGCGCTGAAGGCACGCAAACCTACCAGCAGGCCGTAAAGATTGGACAAGTCAGCCAGTCTGGAACGACGGTGACTTTTGTCGATGACGGGGTGGCGCCGGGAACGCTCTATACTTATTGGATTGCCCCTGTCAATAGTGCGGGCCAGGGCCCCGTCAGCGCCGCTCTGGCCGCCCGCACGTACCTTCTCTGGCCATCTATTGTAGCCCATGGAGAAAAAGCGGCCCAAACGGCCCATGCGACGGCCTGGTCGCAGGGGGCTTGGGGACTGCTCCCTCCGAAAGGAATCACAGCGGACACGGCCGTCTGGCGCGTCGGCGGGCAGTGGTACAGTGCATTCTCTTTCCCGTCGTCGGACAGGTCGTCGACATGGATGACCAAAAGGTGGACCACGTGGACGGTCGGTGGGCAGCAGGCCACAGTCACACCGCAGCCCGGCAACATTTATGCGCTGAAGGGGGACCTCCCAACCGTGCGTTCCCTGCTGCGCGGTGCGATGACGGCTCAGGACATGGCGGTGTGGGAGCGCTCAGGCCGCTGGGGCCATGAAGTGGTTGGCGTGGGCGATTCCAGCTTTCCTCCCTATGCGCTGATCCTTAACCGCTATGGCCAGGCCGTGGCGCTGACTACCGGCCAGGGAACTGCCGCGGAATTGCCCGCCACCTGAGAAGCGAACAGATAGTCTTGTGCCGGCCGAGGCCAGCGCGGTGTACGTCGCAGCCGTGCTGGCCTCATTGCTGTCCTGTCAGGCTATTCCGGAAGGATGTTGGCAGAGGCCAGCGCCTCTTCACGTTCCGGCGACGGGCAGCGGAAAATCACCATACCACGCTCTTCGCGCTCCTGGCTCTTTCCTTGAAGTACGATTTCCGCGCCATCGGGAGAGGACAATCGCAGCTGCCAGTGGCCGATGGCGGGAGGCTTGCTTTCTCCCTGGGGTGTCAGCAACGCTTCCATGTACCATGAAAATCCCGGGGTCGCATGGCTGTACGGCAGATAATCCATTTTGCCCCGATTGATATTGCGCAGAGCTTGATTGACGGGAATCAAAATGGCCGGGAGACCCGGATACCATGTTTCCAGGTAGGAAAGGGCGACGGGATAGGTGGTCATCACATTTTTGCCTCCTCAAAGTGGGTGGTGTTGAAAAAAACTTTGGTATAGAAAAAGTCTCTCGGCGTCAACTGTAAAAGTTATTGTATTCACAAAATATGAATTTGGTTGTATTTTAAACTTAAACAATATATCATGAATCAAGACTAAAGTACTAGTCGTATTGAGTGAGAATAGGGATGGGGGGCGAGTGCATTGGCGCTAGACCGTTTGGCCATCATTGTTTCCAAGGGCAGTCTGGACATGGCGTACCCTCCATTTATCCTGGCGACCGCCGCGGCGGCCATGGATATGGAGTGTATGCTGTTTTTCACCTTCTGGGGTCTGGATGTGATCAACAAGGATAAAATCGACAATCTGGGGGTATCCATTGCGGGAAATCCCGGAATGCCCACCATGGCGCGCGCGGCTGGTATGGTGCCTTTTGGCTCTAGAATGGTGTCGTCGATGATGCGCAGCCAATTTGCCAGCTCCGATGTCATGTCTATCCGGGAGTTTCTGACGGAGGCCAAGGAACTGGGGGTGCATATGCTGGCGTGCCAGATGTCGATGGATGTGCTCGGCGTCAAGCGCGGAGATTTAGTCCCGGAAGTTGAGGATGCGGTGGGGGCGGCGACATTTTTGGACTTCGCCCGGGATGCCAAAATCAGTCTCTTCGTCTAAGCTTTCCGAAGGAGGTCGGGCAATGCCCTCAGATTTGTACAGAGAAGTCGCGCTAGAGGAAAAAAAGAGATTATTTGATGAAGTCAAGGCGGATGCCCGGTACCAGGACTATCTTTACGGCTGTTACGAGTGCGGCATCTGTGTGGCGGCGTGCCCGTCGGCCCGCTTTTATGATTTTTCCCCTAGGAAGATTACCCAGACCCTTGCGCGCGAAGATGTCGAGCTGTTCTATGAGCAGCTTAACGACGATGTGTGGAATTGCTCCCAATGCTTTTCCTGCAACCGCTGCCCACGGCAAAACAGTCCCGGGGGGCTGATTACGATCATGCGTGAGGTCGCCGTCAACAACGGGTTGCGATCGATGAAAGAAGCTCTGGCTGGGTATACCCGGATCATCTACAAGATTATGACCACGGGAACACAGGTCTCGCCGGATATGCTGCAGGAAGACGCCTTTCCTGATTGGGGCCCCCAAGTCAAGACCGTGTCAGACAATCTTGACGTCTGGCGGCGAGCGCTTCCCCCTGAAACTCTGCACACCACGGGACTGTCGTGGCAGGTGGAAGAGAAAACCATGCATGAGCTGTACGCCATTTGGAAATTAACGGGCACTCTCGACATGATCAGCCAGGTGGACGAAGGACTGCACGACATCATGGAGGAGATTATGGACGATGCCCTGGAGGACAGCGGTTTGAGCGTAGATTAAAAAATCGGAACGAGTGAGCGGGTTGCTGGCCGAAGCCTGGCGGATAAGGAGAGATGATATGGAGCCGTTGAATTTGCCAATTGCAGGGACAAAGGTCGAGACGGCCAAAGTGTTTGACCGGGATCCCGAGACCGTCCGGGATGAAGATCTGCGCGAAGCCATCCGGGAACTGGGGCGGGAAGGCGAGTGGATTGTCCAGCCGGTTCCGGAACCGTATTACCTGGCGCCGACTAAGTTCGGCAGGGAGAAGAAAATCCCCTTAACCCATACATGGCACCACAAGAGCTGTGGACAGTGCGGGCATATTCCCGGGTACTCAACATCCATCTTCTGGTTAAACCGGGTTCTGGGGCTGGACTACTTCGACCCGCGTGACCAGACATCGTGCACGGCGTGGAATTATTACGCATCGGCAACGTCCAATCAAGCGGCGCAGGCCGCTGTGGCCATGCGGAATTTTTCCGCTGCCTATGAGACCGGATACTATCCCATAATCCACTGCGGCACCAGCTTTGGCCACTATAAAGAAGTTCGCCATGAACTGGTTCACGACGCCAAACTGCGGAGACAGGTCCGGGCGATTATTGAAAAGCTGGGCCGGCCCTTTGTGATGCCGGAGGAAATTGTGCATTACAGCGAGTGGATGTATGCCGTACGCCGGGATCTGGCCCAGCGCGTGCAGTTTGACCTGTCTCCCATTACCGCGACGGTTCATCCAGCCTGTCACTACTATAAACTGCAGAGCGGCGACGCTATCTACGATCCGGAAATTTATGGCGGCCAGCGCACTGCTGCGGTGACGGGGGTGGTGCAAGAACTGGGAGCCCATGTCGCCGATTACTCGACCTGGTACGACTGCTGTGGATTTGGATTCCGCCATATTCTCGTGCAGCGGGATTTTACAAGGAGCTTTGCCACACTGCGCAAGATTGAGGTGATGAAGGAAGAGGCGAATCCCGATGTGGTGCTCACGCATGACACGGGCTGTGTGACCTCGCTTGATAAGAGCCAGTTTGCGGCCCAGGCCCATGGCCGCAATGTCGGGGTGCCGGTCATGTCTGAGTCGCAGTTCGCCGCTTTGGCTATGGGCGCCCACCCTTTCCGGGTCTGTCAGCTGCACTGGCATTCCGTGGATTACCGCCCGCTGCTGCGGAAAATGGGAATCGATGTGGATAAGGCCTGGGCAGAATTTGAGGACGATGTCAGAAAAATAAAGAGTGGCGAGTTGGAGTATGTCACGTGGGAGCATGTGCTCTGACGGAGTCACCAATTGCGGGAGGATGGGTGGATCGATGGCAAACACAGATACGGTGTTGATTGTCGGTGCTGGCCCGGGCGGCATGGAAGCCGCCCGGACGGTGGCGGAATTGGGGAAGAAGGTGCTGTTGGTGGAGGCGCAAGCCGAGATTGGCGGAACGCCCTATGCATCCTATGCAACCCTCACTCCCGATTTGCAGGAGACGGAAGCAGCAATGGGCCATATTGTGCGCGGCATTCGCCACAATCCGTCTATAGATTTGCGCGTGAACACACGGGTGGTCAAAAGTGAAGGGGATATAGGGGCATTTCATGTCACTCTTGAAAATCCCGACGCCACCCAAACGGTGGTGGAAGTGGGGGCGGTTGTCATCGCCACGGGATTTCAGCATTTTGACCCGGGGCGTGAAACGCAGATGTACGGGTATTACGAATATGATGACGTCATTACTCTGGTGGACGCCGAAGCGATGTTCAAGCAAGGCAAAATTATCCGCCCCTCGACGGGGCAAGCCCCTGACAGCGTGGCCTTTATCCAGTGTGTGGGCTCGCGGGACCGTCAGATTGGCAATAAGTACTGTTCCAAAGTCTGTTGCGGAATTGCCTCCAAGCAATCCATTGAAATCAAGCGCATGCTCCCCAACGCCAAAGTGTTCATCTTCTACATCGATATGCGGATGTATGGGTTCTGGGAGGATCAGATCTATTGGAAAGCCCAGGAAGAATACAAAGTCAATTACGTGCGGGGGATTGTGACGGAGGTCATCCGCCGGGGCGGCAAGCTTCTCATCAAAGGCGAAGATACGACCATGGGACGGCCCGTGGAAGTTCTGATGGACTTGGTGATTCTATCTGTCGGCATGGAACCGTCCAAGGGCACGGTGCAAATGTCGAAGATCTTTTCGGTTCCCCGGGAGGAGCACGGCTTCTTGCAAATTGTGGGCGGACCACTGGATACGGTTTCTACACCGGTGCCGGGAATATTTGTGGCGGGAGCTGCGGCTGGCCCGAAAGATATTGAAGACACGGTGTCGATGGGAGGGGCTGCCGCCGCCAAAGCTGTGGGAGCGCTGAACCGGCTGGCGCTGGAAGTGTAATGAGCGCGCTAGTCATTGATGCGGAAGCCGTATCGGAATTTTTGGATAAGGCTGAACCGCTGGTGGGCGAGGATGACATCGGCCGGTGGAATCAGGTGCTCGCCCTGCGCGCGCGGACTGTTCCGGAGGTGCTGCGCGACGATAGGCGCTGTCTGCTGGCGGTGCCGGCGACGGCCCGGCTGGGCGAGGAAGCCCGCCGCATCTGGGATGGTTGCAAAGACCCTCTCAGGGAAGATATTTTGTGGCATCCTCACGACGCCATTGCGGAATTGGCATCGATGGCGGCCCCGCCTTGGCTTTGGGATTGGGCGACGTTTTGGCTGGGAGCGGTGTGGCCGGGAGATTTTGTCTGGTGGCCGCGCTGGATGTTTCTTCCCCAAACCCAGACGGGAGCGGTGGCGCTGGTGCTTGCGGACCCCGCCTGCCTCGTGGTGGATACCCGCCAACTGTACACCCAGATTGAGCAAGCGGCGCGATTTACGGAACAGGTGATGGAAAGCTTGCACCGCATCCCGAAAGTGGAGCCGCCGTACCGCCACCTCGTAGCGCTGGCAATGGTTTACACCGTATATCTGTTCACCATGACCTCATGGCGGCTCACGGAGGAGTTTACCCACGTGCTCCCGCCTTTCCCCAAGGTGGTGACAAGTCTGCTGGGCATTCGGAGATGGGAGGACTATGGCATTGCAAAAGGCGAAAGCAATTGAATTGGAGATAGCTGTTGTCGATGGCGTAGAGCTCAATGGAACATGGAACCGCATGTTCGAGCCCCGGGTCATCTCAGAGTACGACCTCTCGGTGTTGGAAGAGATTACGAATATTCCTGGCGCTGAATCCTTGGGCTATTGCTACCAATGCGGGAAATGCACAGCGGTCTGTCCTGTCGACAGCGTTGGGGACTATTCGCCCCGGAAAATTTTCCGGCGCACCCAACTGGGAATTTCCCTGCTTGACTCACCGGACTTATGGCTGTGCACGACGTGCCGAAACTGCCTCAGAGTCTGTCCGAAAGAAGTCAACATGATTGACATCATGCCGGCAGTGCGGGAACAGGCGGTGTTGGAAGGGAAGGCCCCGGCGGAACTTCTGACCGCGTTTGAAAACACCGCGCGCTATGGAAATCCCATTGGGGAGTCTGCGCGCAAGCGGGCGGACTGGACGAAAACTGCAGGGGTTCCAGTGCCGGTCATGTCGCAAAAGAAGGCTCCAGTTGACGTTTTATGGTTTGTGGAGTGCTACCCGGCGTACCATCCCCGCGGCAAAGAAGCGAGCGCGGCGCTTGCCAGAATTTTGGCCGCGCTGGGGGTCGACTTTGGGATTTTGGGCACCGAGGAGAAATGCGCCGGCGACTCGCAACGCATGGCGGGGGAGCGCGGACTCTTTGAGATGCTGGCCGAACACAATATCAAAATGTTGTCCAAATACCGGTTCAATGAGATTATCGTGACCGACCCGCACGCTTACAACGCATTTTTGCACGAGTATCCCAAGCTGGGCGGGGAGTGGCCCGTACGGCACTACACCCAGTTTCTTGCGGAAAAGCTGGCTGGCGTGAATTTCGTGAAGGGCATCAAGAAGCGCATTACGTTCCATGACCCCTGCTATCTGGGCCGCCATAACGGCGAGTACGAGGCTCCGCGGTCATTGCTGAGAGCCCTTCCTGATGTGGAACTGGTGGAGATGGGGCACTGCAGAGAAACATCGTACTGCTGCGGCGGCGGGGGCGGCGGGATGTGGCTGGACGGCTTTACCCGGGACTACGCCAGCGAGCGCTTGTCGGAGAGGCGGGTCAAGGAGGCCGTGGAATATGGGGCGGAAATTTTGGCGGTCAGCTGTCCTTATGAGGTGCCCCGCTTTGAGGATGCCGTGAAGTCCACAGGCCATGACGGGCAGATTCAGGTGATGGATATTGTTGAACTGATGGCGTACTGTATGGGCCTTAATGAGGGCCTGGCCATAAGCTGACAAAGAGTGATGAGACGGAAAACAAAAGGAGGCAGACCCATGCGCGTGGCAGTGCTGTTGAAGGCGGTTCCGGATTTAGTTGAGGAGTTGGTGCTGGATGAGGAGTCTGGTTCTCTTCAGTATGATGAGATGAGCTATGTGCCAAGTGAATGGGATGACCAGGCCTTGGAAGAAGCGCTGATTCTCAAAGAGGAGTCGGGGGCACAGGTGACGGCTATTGCGGTGAGTACAGGAGATGTTGATACCATGCTGTTTACGGCGTTGGCCAAGGGCGCTGACCACGTCGTGAAGATCACCGGTGATTTTGATGCGTCGATGTCAAATTGGCAACAAGCGCGGGTTCTGAGTGACTACGTACGGGAGCAGGATTTTGACATGGTGCTGTCCGGAGTGCAAGCCATCGATGATGTGGACGGGCAGATTCCTGGCTTGGTGGCAGGGTTTCTGAATTGGCCCCATGCTTCGGTCGTGACCGAAGTGCGTATGGGAGGGAATTCCAAGATCTTGCTGCGTCAAGAATATTCTGGGGGATTGGTCGCGGAAATCGAGGTGGAATCGCCTGTGGTCATCGGCGTGCAGGCGGCCCGCAAACCCCCGCGATATGCGTCTGTCGCCAAAGTCCGGCAGGTGGCAAAATCGGTGGCCATTGAAGAGGTCTCCGCAGGAGCGCCTGCGGGCCCGGCTTTTGCGGACATTCAGTTCGTGCGGCCTGTGGCTGCTGGCCGCGCGGAGATGATTGAAGGCGATGTGGATGCCGTCGCCGACCGCATTGTGCAAATACTCGCCGACCATAACTTGCTGAGGAGGGCGTAGCCATGGGACCTATTCTCATTGTGACAGAGAGCACTGCATCCGGAATCACGGACTCCACAAAGGAATGCGTGGGCAAAGCCAAGGAATTGGCGAAGGTGCTCGGCACCTCCACGGTGGCCCTGGGTTTCGGTCCGGGGGCTGCGGACAGATTGCGGCGGTTGGACGTCAACAAGGTGATTGCCGCTGAGGACGGAGATTTTGCGGTGTATAACCCTGCCGTTTGCGAAAATGCCTTGGTGCAGGTCGTAACAGAAACTGCCCCCTTTCTGACGATGATTCCCAACACGACGATGGGACTCGATTTGGGAGCAGGTCTGGCCGGGCGCAACAACATTCCGCTTATCGCCTACTGCAGCGACCTGCAGGAACAAGACGGTAAGATTACGGCGGTCAGCCAGGTGTTTGCGGGAAAGCTTCTGGCCCGGGTGCCAGTGCCGGGTGACGGCGCGATTGTGACCGTTCTTCCGGGATCATGGCCAGCTGGTGAAGAGGCTGGAGATCCGGTCGTGGAAACACTCTCCGGTGACTATTCCAGCCGGATGCGGGTGATACGCGTGATAGAGCCCGAAAAGGGCGATGTCGACATCACAAAGGCGGACATCTTGATCAGTGTGGGCCGCGGTATTGAGAGCCCCGACAATTTGCCGCTGGCTGATGAGTTGGCGGAGGCCATGGGAGGAGTTGTCAGCTGCTCGCGGCCGGTGGTCGATGCTGGCTGGCTGCCCAAGGCCCGTCAGGTTGGGAAATCCGGCCAGACGGTCAAACCAAAGCTCTATTTGGCATGTGGGATCAGCGGAGCCCCCGAGCACCTTCAGGGAATGCGGGACGCCGACTTGATTATTGCCGTCAATACGGATGAAGAGGCTTCTATCATGGAGGCGGCCCACTTTGGCACGACGGTGGATATGCTGGACCTCATGCCGGTTCTGGCCGAACGGTTGAGGGGGGGATAAGGCGATGGCCCGCGACCTGCTCATGGCTCTGACTATCGCGCTGCTTTTGGGCGCGGCGGCGTATTTTGCCGCGCGCATGCTGCCTCTTGTGCGGGTGATGCGCCGTGCGCGCCCCACTAGCCGGCTCGACCACTGGCCCCGGCGCTTAGGGTTTATGGCGGGCCAGGTGCTGGCGCACAAGCGACTATTGCAGATGAAGATGTCGGGGGTCCTCCACTTTTTCATCTTCAGCGGTTTTGTGATTTTGTTTATCGACATCGTTGATGCTGTGGGGCAAGTGTTTGCCCCCGGCTTCAATATCGGACCGGCGCTGGACTGTGTGGTGGATATCTTTGTAGCGCTGGTGCTGATTGGCATCGTCCTGGCGGTGTACCAGCGCGCGGTATTGAAGCCGGAGCGCTATCATGGGTCGGACGAACGCGACGGCTATGTTATTTTGGGAATGATTGCCGTCATCATGATTGGCATTATTTTGCATGAGTCGTTCTACCCTTTCGCCGCTCCCTTGCTGTTTCATGTCCGTCCCGGCCTGGACCCCTGGGGGTTTCTGGGATATGCCCTGGCCCGGGTGTGGATGGCCACAGGCTTGGCTGCCCATCCCGCTATTGCCGAGACGGGATACATCACGGGGTATATTTTGGATATTGGTATGGTCTTCGCCTTTCTGGCCTACCTTCCCACGTCGAAGCATTTGCACATTTTCTTGGCGGTTCCCAGCATCTTCTTGCACAAGACACGTCCCCATGGGGAATTGGTGGAGCCCTTGCCGCCTGAGGAGGGAATGGCCATCCGTTCGGTTGAGGACATGAACTGGAAGGATGTTATGGACCTCTTTACCTGTACGGAATGCGGGCGGTGCCAGGCGGTTTGCCCCGCCCATGCATCCGGGCAGCGGCTGTCCCCCAAAATGGTCATTATCGAGTTGCGTGATGCGGTGCGCCGGGAACTGGCCGGGGAGCCGCCAGTGCCTCTGGCGGGAGGGGTGGTCAGTGCTGAGGAACTTTGGGCGTGCACGACCTGCGGCGCCTGCCAGGAAGCATGCCCCGTGTTTATTGAGCATGTCCCGAAAATCGCTGGACTGCGGGCGGCCTTGCTTGAGGACGGGGAAATCGACAAGAGTGCGCAAAAAGTTCTAGTGGGTTGGGACCGGCAGGGGAACTCTTTCGGACAGCCCGTGCGCAAGCGTCCAGCATGGGCCAAGGGATTGGATGTGCCCATCAAAGATGTCGATAAACAAAATCACAA
>JAKAAS010000023.1 GCA_021802225.1 Bacillota bacterium | reverse complement strand
TCTCCGCCCCAGTGAGAGGCGCCGGGCGGACTGCGGAAATTGGGGGCCGCCGGGAGACATCTCCCGGCGGCTTCCTCTTGCCAGTTAGTCACAGTGAACGCTGCCGTGGGCCCGAGTATTCACGCCTGCCTGCTTAACGGTCTTTTGGGATCCGCGGGAATCGCCACTGCGGGCGGGGAGGACTGCGGCGCCCCCGGCTTGGAAACACCCAGGACGTCGGCCAGTTCGCGCTCCGCAACCAGGATCAGAGTTTGTTCCCCTGGCGTCAAAGAGGACCAGGGCCTCGTCTCCAACAGGCGCCGCGCCTCTTGCCCCAGCAAAATCGCCTGCAGCAGACGGGGACTGGCCTTTTTCCCGGAGGACCCCCGCATCACCGATAGAATCGTGGCCAGCAGAGCGATGGCGGCCATCACCCAAAAAGCGAGGTGGAGACCGTGAATGAAGGCGGCGACAGAGGCATGGCGGGCGCTCGCCGGGATGCCCCGGACGGTTCCGGCGAAGATGGCGAGCATAGCCTGGCGGGGAATGCTCTGGGTCACCAGCACTAAAGAGAACGCAATGGAAATCAGCATGCCGGTGTTTGTGGTCAGCGAACGGATCCCGGACGCTTCGCCCCGGTGCGTCACCCCTGCGGCATTCATGATATTGCTGGAGTTCGGCGAGTTGAATAGCCCCGAGCCAAACCCTGCGATCAGCATCCACAAGGCCAGGTGCCAGTAGGGTGTGTTGACGCGGATATCAATGGCCAGGCCGCACAGTCCGACGACCGTCAGCACCGTCCCGAAAGTCGTGGGCAAAAGCGGGCCGAAACGGTCCGACATCCATCCGGAAATGGGGGAGAGAATCAGCATGCCCAGAGCCAGGGGAATGGCTAAAATTCCGGCCTCCAAGGCCGTGTCGCCTTTCGGCCCCTGGAAGTAGAAAATCAGCAGGAAGAGTACGGCCATACGCGCAATGGACAGCAAAGAGGCGGACAGGTTCCCAAACCCGAAGGTGCGGTTTTTGAACAGGGCGAGGTGCAAAATGGGAGCCGCGGCCCGCCGTTCGTTCCACAGGAACCAGGGCATGAAAATGACAAACGCAGCAAACCCGATAAAGACTTCAGGGTCCTGCCAGCTCTTCACCGCGCCCCAGGTCAACGCCACCAGGAGCCCCGTCACGCCAATCAGGTAGGTAATCACCCCGGCCGTGTCGAAGCCCTTGCGCTCGCGCGGACCCCGGGCATTGGACAGGCCCAGGACCATGACCGCGAGGATAATGGCGACCACTCCGAACGGGACGTTGAACCAAAAAGTCCACTGCCACCCGTAATCGGTCGTCAGCCACCCTCCCAGTACGGGACCGATAATCTGTCCCACGGCCACCACCATGACATTGATGCCCAGCGCCCGCCCCAGCTCTTGTTTGGGAAAGGCATCAGCCACAATGGCGGCGCTGTTGGCCATCAGCATGGCCCCTCCCACGCCCTGCACCACCCTCAGCACAATCAGCCATGGCGCCTGGTCGACAAATCCCGCAGCCAGAGATACGACCGTAAAGATCAGCATGCCGAAAATATACAGGCGGCGGCGTCCAAAGCGGTCCGCCAAACTGCCCGCCATCAGCACCATCACCGTCTGCGCCACCATGTACGACATCATAATCCACATGGCTGCCAGCAACGAAATGGACAGACTCCGGATGAGGTCAGGCAGCGCAATGATCAGGGTGCTGAAATTCACGGCGGACAGCAAGGCCCCCAAACTGGTGACTGCCAGAATATTGTACTTGCTCGCCTTCATAATTTGCCCTCCTGGCTCCTGACCTGTTCGCGCAGCTCAGCCTCCAGCTCGCCGTAGCGCTGGAGTTTCGCCTGCAGTGCGCCGCGCATGCCGTCGAGGCGCCGCAGCCTCTCCGTCACCATGGCCAGTTGGCTCTCAATCACCCCGGTGGCCTGTTTCACGACGGCCAGGCGCTCTTGATCTGTACGCGACAGGCGGTACCGGCTGCGCAGATTATCCACTTCATCCTCGGCCTGGATGACCCCCTTCACCTCTTCCAGAGACCACCCCAGCAAATCCTTCAGCTCCTGGATATGCTGGATCCGCACCAAGGTTTCGGGACCGTACACCCGAAATCCTCCTTCGAGCCGGCGCAAGGGCTCAATCAGGCCGATGTCCTCGTAATACCGCAAGGTCCGCGTCGTAATGTGACACATTTGCGCGAGTTCCCCTATTTGCATCTCATGCGTCGTGTCCACCACTACACCCACCTTTCTGGTCCGCTTGGCTCTAATGCCTCTATCATACTCTAACGTTAAGGTTAAGGCGCCGTCAAAATACCCTAGCGCAGGAAAAGGGCACCTGAGACCATGGACGCGACGATGACCAGCACCGGGGACAGTTTCAGTCCCCGTATGGCGATAAATCCCACGACAAAGAATACCAGAGGAAGGATATAGCGGTTTTTCGGGAAAGTTCCCGGAATGAAGTCGAGGATGATGCCTACCAAAAGCACAATGACAATGGGTTTGACTCCGCGAATAATGCCCACGATATAGGGATTGGATTTGTTGGCCAGCATAAACTGATACAGTCCCAGCATGAGGACCAGGGAAGGGAGCACTACCCCGGCGAGAGCGCTCACCACCCCCACAATGCCGCCCACCTGCCAGCCGATGGCCGCCGCGAGCTTCGTGGCGATGGGGCCCGGCAGGGAGTTGCCTATGGCCAGCATCTCCGCGAACTGCGTGTTGTCCATCCAGTGATAGCTGTTGACCGAAACGGTCTGGATGAGGGAGATGGAGCCCGGTCCCCCTCCGTAGCCCAATATGCCGACTTTGAAAAAACCCCAGAACAACTGCAACCATTTTTCCATAGCCGTAACCCTCTCGCTCCTGTCCGCCCACATACCGCTCCCGGCGATCTTCAGGCAATCTTTCCGTCATCTCCGCCAAAACCACACCGATGCTTGCCGGCCCTCAATAAGCGCCTTGGCGCCTGAGCACCGATGCCGCCGTCCGCCAGAGAATCTTCAGATCCAACCCCAACGTCCAGTGTTGGCAATACCACAAATCCCAGTCCAAGGTTTCCTCCACGCTCAAATCGCCCCGCCCCATTACCTGAGCGAGCCCGGTAATGCCTGGCTTGACCTGGTGGCGCGCATGGGCATATTCCGGGTACAGCGCCACCATCTCCGGAATTTCCGGGCGGGGGCCCACCAGCGACATCGACCCGTTCAAGACGTTCCAGAGCTGGGGCAGTTCATCCAAAGACGTGCGGCGCAGAAAACGTCCCGCCGGCGTGATGCGCCAGTCGTGGTGATCCTGAAAGCGGTAGGACAGCACGTCGTCCGCCCCCGGCGCCGCCCACTCGGTTTCCGCCCCGACCCGCATGGTGCGGAACTTCCACATTCTGAAGGGGTGGCCGTCTTTCCCAATCCGGGTCTGCACAAAAAGCGCAGGCCCCGGCGAATCGATACGGATCCACAATGCCACCACGGCCAACAGCCATGACAGCCCTAAAAGGCCGCCCAGCGCCCCCGTGATGTCCAGAAGCCTCTTCACCAGCTTCACCGCTATTTCACATGCGCCAAGAGGACCTGGCGCACAGCCGTGATGACGTCCTCCACGTCTTGTTCCGACATCGAGGGATACAGAGGCAAAGAGACCTCCCGCTCAAAATACCGCTCGGCGCGGGGAAACTGTCCGCGCTGCCAGTGATACCGGTCCTGGTAATAGGGGTGCAGGTGGATGGGGATAAAGTGCACAGAGGCCCCAATGTTGCGGGCCTTCAGCGCCTCGATGAAATCGTCCCGGGTGATTGTCAGAGACGGCAGGGACAGGCGCAAGGGGTAGAGATGCCAGGCGTGGCCCGCCTCTTTGCGTTCCGCGGGCAACGTCACCGGCAAGTCGCGAAACGCCTCGTGAAACCGCTCCGCAATGGCCCGCCGCCGTGCCTGCATCCGGGATAGCTTAGCCAGCTGCACCCGGCCCAGCGCGGCCTGCAAATCCGTCATATTATATTTGAATCCCGCCGCTTCCACCGTATAGGCCCACGACCCGTGCTCACCGTAGCGGTTCCAGGCGTTGTGCGACATGCCGTGCAAGGACAGCACCCGGATCTTCTCCGCCAGTTCCGCGTCCGGCACCACCAGCGCGCCCCCTTCCCCCGTGGTGAGGTTTTTGGTGGCATAAAAGGAAAACGAAGCGATGTTGCCGGACGTGCCCACTTTCTGACCTTGATACGTGCTGGCCATAGCGTGGGCCGCGTCTTCCACCACCTGCAGGTGATAGCGGTCGCGCAAGCGGTTCAGGGCCGCGATGTCGGCAGGGTGCCCCGCGTAGTGCACGGGCAGCACCGCACGCGTGCGCCCCGTCACCGCCTGTTCCACCCGGGCCATATCGATGTTCCCTGTGTCTTCCTCCACATCCACCAAAACCGGGGTCGCTCCCGTATGGATGATGACATTCACGGAGGCGGCAAAAGTGTAGGGCGTCGTGATGACTTCATCGCCAGGACCGATACCCAGCGCCAAAAGAGCCAGGTGCATGCCGGCGGTGCATGACGAGAGGGCCAGCACCCGGGCTCCTCCCAGATAGGATGACAGGTCCTGTTCAAAGAGCGCGGTCTCCGGCCCCCGGGATATCCAGTGGCTGCGCAAAGCCCGGATGACCGCGTCCTCCTCCTCTATCCCCAGATCCGGCAGATTGTACGGCAGAAAATCAGGACGCATGCTACAATTCCTCCCGGAGTAAGTCATCGATAATCAAACGGACCGGGTCGGCCAGGCCCGCCAAGCTGTGGGGGCGCGCCTGGCCTTCGGTGACCGCCCGGACAATGCGGTGGGGGTCGCATCCCGTGAGCACGGCTTGCCCTGTATCCACCAATTCTCCCCATTCTGTCTCCTCGCGCAGGATATAGGTGGGAACGCCCAAACGGCAGGCTTCCCGCTGCACCCCTCCGGAATCTGTCACGACCGCCCAGGCATGGCGCTCCAGTGTGATCATTTCACGGTAGCCCACGGCCGGAACGGGAATTACGGACCGGGCCAAGAACCCCTCCAGCCCGAATTGGGCGATCTTCTGGCGGGTCCGGGGATGCAAAGGCAGCAGCACCGGATAAGGCAGCTGGCCCAGCGCCCCGAGCACGCTTTGCAGACTCATGGCATCATCCGTGGTCTGGGCGCGGTGGACAGTCGCCAGCACATACCGCCCTGGCTGCACGGGATACCGGGAGAAGACAGTAGGGTCATCTGGAGTCCGGTCCACCAGCACATCCATCAAGTCCCCGCTCAGCACCACGCCCTGGCGGATCCCCTCGCGGCCTAGATTATCCACAGCCTGCTGGGTCGGGCAGTACAGCCGGGTCGCCAGGTGGTCGGCGACCACGCGGTTAATCTCTTCGGGCATGGCCCGGTTGAAGCTTCTCAGCCCCGATTCCACATGCGCGACCGGTATCTGCATCTTGGCCGCAGCCAGCGCTCCGGCCAGGGTGCTGTTGGTATCCCCATAGACAATCACCCAGTTTGGCGCTTCTTTTTGCAAAATGGGGTCGAGCGCCTCCAGCATGCGGCCCGTCTGCACGCCGTGGGAGCCAGACCCGGCGTGCAGCGTGTAATCAGGACGCGGCACGGGAAGACTCTCGAAGAACACGGCGGACATTTCCGGGTCATAGTGCTGGCCCGTGTGAACCAGCACTTCCTGGGCGACCTCGCGCAGGCGCGGGGACAGCACCGCTGCCTTAATGAACTGAGGCCGTGCCCCGACCACGCTGACCACTTTCATCAGTGGCCTGCCTGGTAAAACGCGGCAACCTCTTCCACGACCCGGTCCACTTCCCTATCCGTGAGTTCAGGAAACATGGGCAGCGACAGCACTTCTCTCTGTGCCTGCTCGCTGTGGGGAAAGTCCCCGGCACGGTAGCCCAAGTCCTGGAGGGCCGGCTGCAGGTGCAAGGACAGGGGGTAATAGACCGTGGAGCCGATCCCCCGCGATTTCAGGTAGGCTTGGAGCTCGTCGCGGTTTTGGGCGCGGACGGTGTATTGATGGAAGACATGGGTAAATCCCTGGGGGGTGACCGGAACCTGGACCTGCTCCACATGCCGCTCGGCAAATCCAGCCTGGTAGCGCTGGGCGACATGCTGGCGCCTTTCGGTCCACCCGCCAAGATAGGGCAGCTTCACATTCAGCACAGCCGCCTGCAGGGCGTCCAGGCGGGAATTGATGCCGAGCATGTCATGCCGGTATTTTTGCCGCGAGCCGTGCGCGCGCAGGGCCCTGAGCGTCTCATCCCATTCAGGGCGCACCGTGGTGACCATCCCCGCATCTCCGAAAGCGCCCAAATTTTTGGTGGGGAAAAAGCTGAAGGCCGCTAAATCACCCACGCTGCCGGCCGCCCGGCCCCGGAGGGTGGCGCCGACAGCCTGTGCCGCATCCTCCACCACCAGGCCGGAGTAATGGCTGCGCAAAGCGTCAATATCGGCCATCAGGCCAAACAAATGGACCGGGAGCATCGCTCGGGTCCGGGGGGAAATCCGAGCCGACGCTTGATCCGGGTCCATATTAAAGGTATCCAGATCAATGTCGGTAAAGACCGGTTTCGCGCCGGTACGCAAAATACTTCCCGCCGTAGCGAAGAATGTGAAGGGGGTGGTCAGCACTTCATCTCCGGGCCCGATACCGGCCGCGCGCAAGGCCAGGTACAACGCATCCGACCCGTTGGCCACCCCCACGGCGTGGCCTGCCTGCGTGAACGCTGCCATCCGGCGCTCAAACTCCTGCACCTGCGCCCCGAGGATGAATTGCCCGGACGATATGACCTCGTTCACCGCCGCCTCCGTCTGGGGGCCAATCTCATCAATTTGCCGGGACAGGGTAAATGCGGGGATATCCATGGGATTTATCATTCCTTTCTGCTGCCCTCCGGCCAAAACAGCCACTGCTCCTCCGGCACCTGACGCACCACGCGGGCCGGCACTCCCATCACCAAACGGTATGGCGGGACGTCCCGGGTGACCACGGCGCCCGCCGCAACCAGGGCCTCTTGCCCGACTTGAATCCCCGGCAAGATCACCGCTCCCCCTCCAATCCGCGCCGCTTTGTGGATGGTGGGGCCCAAAATGGCCTCGTGGCGGGCTTCGGTGCGGGCCACATAGGGGTCATTGGTGGTGGTGACCATGGGGGCGATAAAGACGTGGTCTTCCACGGTGGTGTGCGCCGTCAGGTAAACCGCCGTCTGCAGCTTGGTATAGTCTCCCACCGTGCAGTCGTTTTCTACGGTGGAGCGCTGGCCTACGACCACAAATGCGCCCAGCACGCAGCGTTCCCGGATGACCGCCTGGTCTGCAATAAAGCAGTCGGCTCCCAAAGCCGCCCCCTTATACAAGATGGCGTGCGCCCCAATCACGGTGCCCGCTCCGACAGTCAGAGGGGCCAGTGCCCCCGTCTGGAGGTTGCTGGTTTTACTGCGCGCCGGCGCTTTGCCTAAAATCGCGCCGTCCCCTATCACCACCCCGTCGCCAATCACCACATCTTTATGAATAACGACTTGGTGGCCAATCACCACATCCCGGCCGATAACTGCGCCGTCCTCTATCACGCACTGCATTCCTTGTTGAAGGTCTGTCATGACTCAGCTCCTTGCAATGTCATCGATCGTCACGGGGCGGTGCTCCCGCCCGGAACGCATCAGGCCCTCAATGACCTGAATTCCGTGCAGCGCCGTAGAGGCGTCCAGATAGGGCGCCCTATTGTTCGCGATGGCGCCGGCAAAGTCCTTGAGAGCGTCGTGGTGACTCTGCCAGCTCGGTCGCGACGGCAGGTCCAAAATTGCCTGGCGCATCTTGGCTTCGTCATCGGACCCTACCCGCCAGGTGTCAATCTGGTTCACCGTCGGCCCGATAATCACCACGCCGCTCTCCCCGACCACCGTGATGCGCTCCTCTAGATTCGTGCGCGGCACGCAGGTTGTGGCTGCGATGGACGCCACCGCCCCGGACTCAAACCGCAAGCTCCCCGCCACCGTGTCCTCCGCTTCGATAGTGTGCGTCAGGGTTGCCGTGTGCGCAAACACCTCGCCCACCGGACCCATTACCTGCAAAAGCACATCGAGCGCGTGGATCGCCTGATTGAAGAGCACCCCCCCATCCATCTGGTAGGTTCCCCGCCACGGCGCCTCATCATAATACGATTGGGGGCGGGCCCAGCGCACCGCCACGCCGCCATTGACAATGCGCCCCAGACGGCCTTCCTGGTGCGCTGCAATCAGCTGCCGGACGGCTGGAAGCATGCGGTTGAACTGGGTCACCACCACAATGACGCCCTGCTCGCGCCCATAGTCCACAATCGCTTTGGCATCCTGGTAAGACAGCGCCAGGGGCTTCTCGATCATGGCATGAAGGCCTTGCTCGAGCACTTGGAAGGCGAGCTCCCGGTGCAGCCCCGAAGGCGCTGCGATAATTGCGGCGTCCAGTTCCATCTCGTCGAGCGCCGAAGCCGTGTCATCAAACGCTTCCGCATCAAATGCCACGGCTGCTGCCTGCGCCTTTGCGAGGTCGGTGTCCACGGTCGCCACCAGTTCAATAGCCTGCTGGTGCACCAGGGCCTGCAAGTGCTTCTGTCCAATTTTTCCGCATCCAATCAGGACTGTTCGTATCGCCATGCCCGCTGCCATCCTTCCCCGTATTGCTCCTTACAAGCGCACAATGTTGCTGCGGTCCGGAAGATCCTTGGCCGCATTGCGGGAATCCACAATGAGGGCGCTGTGCTGCGCTACCCACTGGTAGTCCACCGTGGTGTGGTCGGTGGTGATGACCACACAGTCCTGCTCCTCCAGCATGGCCTCCGTCAAGGGGACCGACCGGATCTTGCGCGAAAAGAAGGTGTGCGGCTTCACGACCGGCACATAGGGGTCGTGGTACTGCACCATGGCGCCCTGCTGCTCCAGCAGTTCAAATACTTTGAGGGCGGGAGACTCCCGCTCATCATTGATATCTTTTTTGTAGGCCACCCCCAGAAGCAGGATGCGGGACCCATTTACCGATTTTTTGCGATCGTTCATGGCGCGGACGACCTTGTCGACGACAAAATAGGGCATGCGCAAATTAATTTCCCCCGCCAGTTCAATGAAACGCGTCGGGAAATCATACTCTCTCGCCTTCCAGCTGAGATAAAAGGGATCGAGAGGAATGCAGTGTCCCCCCACCCCGGGGCCGGGATGAAAAATTTGAATGCCAAAGGGTTTGGTGCCGGCAGCCTCGAGCACTTCCCACACGTCCATGTCCATGCGGTCGCAGAGCAAGGCCAGCTCGTTGACCAGCGCAATATTGACGGCCCGGTAGGTATTCTCGAACACTTTGGACATTTCCGCCACCCGCGGTGAGGACACCGGGATCACATGGGAAATCGACTGCTGGTACAAAAGAGTGGCAGCTTGCCGGCATTTGTCGGTCACCCCTCCCACCAGCTTGGGGGTATTGCCGGTTTTGTACACGGAGTCGCCGGGATTGACGCGTTCGGGTGAGAAAGCCAGAAAGAATTCGTCGCCCACCCGCAGCCCGCTCGTTTCCAGAATCGGTTCCAGCACCTCTTCCGTCGTCCCCGGATAGGTTGTGCTCTCCAGGGCAATCAGCTGTCCCGGGCGCATAATCTTGCGCACCTTTTCCGCCACGGCCAGAATATAGGACAGGTCCGGCTCTTTGTTCATTGTGAGCGGGGTGGGCACACAGATGATAATCACGTCGGCCCCAGTCAGCTGGGAGTAATCTCCGGTAGCCTGCAGCTTTCCGCTCCGGCTGAGATTCTGCAGCACTTCGGTCTCGACATCGGGAATGTAGTTGTCCCCCCGGTTCACGCGGTCGACCTTTGTCAAATTGTCGTCCAGTCCGATAACGGTAAATCCTGCTGCCGCGTGCTCCACGGCCAAAGGCAGTCCGACATATCCCAGTCCGACAACGCCCACCACAGCCGTCCGCGTCGCCAGCCTCTCCATCAGCTGCTCAAAATAAGTGGTCTGGGTGTTTTCAGTGAGCATTGGCTCCTCCTCTCGTGGTCGTCAGTTCCACTCCCGGCAGCGGGCGCACCGTGCTGCCCTGCGGCTGATATTCAGGCACGATGTCTTTCAGCAGACGCCGGATGCGCGCTTCATCCGCTTGGCGGCCAGCCTCAACTAGCTCGTCCAGCAAAGGAAGCAGGCGCCGGGCGTTGGGCGCTTCCCCCACGTGAATGAATATCCGTGAATTCTTGGTAGCCTTCGTCTGGTCTTCGGGTGTCAGGGGCTCCTCGTAAAGCTTTTCTCCGGGACGCAGGCCGGTAAACACAATGTCGACGTCCACTCCCGGGTTCAGGCCCGACAAGCGGATCAAATTCATGGCCAGGTCCATAATCTTCAGAGGCTCCCCCATATCGAGCACAAAGGTTTCACCCCCGCGTCCCATGGCACCCGCCTGCACGACCAGCTGGCAGGCCTCCGCCACGGTCATGAAATAGCGCACCATATCGGGATGGGTGACGGTCAGCGGCCCGCCCTGCGCAATCTGGCGCTGGAAGGTCGGCAGCACACTGCCCCTCGATCCCAGAACATTGCCGAAGCGGACGGTCACGAACCGCATGTTGGACTTCTGGGCGTAAATGGCTCCCAGAATTTCCCCGATCCTTTTGGTTGTCCCGTACACGCTTGTCGGGTTCACAGCTTTGTCCG
>JAKAAS010000022.1 GCA_021802225.1 Bacillota bacterium | reverse complement strand
CCCATTAACGGGTTCGATCAATACGGTTACGACCCGATGACCCTAATATCTCATCATACCCCTTGGGCTAAACTTTTAGTTTTCCGCTGAAGGTCCATTGGAAGGGCTCCGCGGAATGCTTGCTGTCGTACGTGATAAAATCCCCCATGTGTTGTGCCAGGGCTTCTCCCGAGGAAAAACTGGCCCGCTTATTGAGCAAGCGGCCCATGAAATTACTGAACCCACACCCGATTGGATTTAACCACGAACAGTGCTTAGGGGTATAAAGAAAGTGGACGGACTGGCAGGATTTCGAAAAAAGGCCTTGCGAGTTTTTGGGTCCGTAAAGTGCCGGATTTCCCCCTTTTTCCCCAAATCCTGCGCGGAGATATTTCAGTGATCGTGATCAATTGCACCCGATCGAGACGATCAGTTTGTCTTGGCGTACCGACAGTTAAGCAGGGAACACGACTTCGGGGAGATGCTGGTGTCATGGATGGGCTGTGACAGCAGTGTTCAACGCCATGGCTCCGGCACCCAAGGCGCTGGTAAATTCATGGAGGCGGGTGAGACGCACCGCAATGGTGCGGTGGCTGGCAATCATCATCTCCTGATTTACCTGCCTTTCGACAGACTCCCGCAAATAATCTCCGAACCGAGACAGGGGTCCTCCCAGCACAATCGTATCGGGATCAAAAATATTGGTCAGGTTGATGACCCCTTGTTGCATATAATGCAGGGTTTCGTCCAAAGCCTGTTTGGCCCAAGGCTCATTGTGGCTAAAGGCCTCGATAATCTGGTCGAGATCCACCCATCCCCAATCATCTCGGGCTCGCATGGCCCGTTCGATCAGGGCGCGGAGAGAAGCCACGGCCTCAAAACATCCTTGGCGCCCGCACCGGCAGAAGGGGCCGTTGTCGTCAATCACCATGTGCCCTACTTCGGTACCGGCACCATGAACCCCCATTAAGAGATTTCCATCCATCATGACGCCGCCGCCAATGCCCATCCCCAGGGAAAGATAGAGCAAAAATTCGCTGGTGAGAGCGTTCCCAAAATAATATTCGGCAATTGCTCCGGCAGCGGCGTCATTCACTACATAGACGGGCCCCGGAATTTGTTGCTGCAAATATTGTCCCGCCTCCACGTCTTCCCACTTCAAGTTGGGAGCTTGAATGACGGTGCCGGACGGGGCAATGATGCCAGGAATAGAAACGCCAAATCCCCAATACTTATCAGCTGCAATCTGTTGGCGAAAACGGCGTGCTGCGTGGACCACGGTTTGCAACACCTCCTCTGCTGGCATCTGCGCATCAAACTTTCCGATGTGTTTGTCCATGACGTGAGCCTCAACATCAAATAACAGCAACTGAAATCCTGTCACATCAATGGAAGCTCCCAGCAAATAGCCGGCATCCGGCTGGAGTACCCGTAGCACTTCGGGACGCCCGGGACCGGTTATTACCGCCCCACGTTCCATCAGGATCCGTTTCGAAAAAAGTCGCTGTACGGCCACTGTCACCGTGGATTTAGTCAGTCCCGTGATTTCAGCAATATGTCGCCGAGAAATAGGACCATGCTGACGCACAACGGTCATGACGGCCATTTCATTCATTTCTCGCATCAGACGATGGCGAGCTACTGGAATGGGCATGAGGAATAGGCTCCTTATTCGTGACATCATGGACCGGATTCCCCTGAGGGGAACACTGTCTAGACGGGAAATTAGTATACCATAACCCGAAACCTTTAATGGGTCCGAGTTTGCGGTAATTAACCGTCGTAGCTGTCGCTAGGCGAGGATTATTTTCCCGCGACACGCGGCCGCGATTCCGGCCACCAGCTATGCTCGGCCTCCGTGTTCATGGGTGACTTTCCAGTTCGACCCAAGGAACTTGTCCATTCATTTCTCACTGAGTATTCTTTTGTGGATGACTTGGTTGAGGTAGCGCACTAGACAGGCGACGAGAAATGGGCAGTGTGCTAATTGTGGCGCAGTGGACGTTAATGCACAAAGGAAAATTTCTCTCGTTCAAGGCGTTTTCCGGCTCGTACGAAGGTGCATTAAATACCGGGCGTCTTAGATGAGGTCGCTGATTTCGGGGCGAGTTTGCGGCTATTAAATGCCAAGACCAGTAGCGCTTATTTGCCTATCATCTTCTTCATCCCGTGCAGACTCAATGGACGAAATCCTGAAATACTCCCAGTTTGTGGCCAACGGCCTTACGGTTATTGGATCAGAGTTTTTTACGCCGAATTCGTGCCTCAATCGAGGCGATCGGCCACGGAAAGTTTCAGAACCTTATGCCAGCCAGCTGTGGAGCCTGGGCTAACGCAAGAAGCCCAGGCTATCCCGATACGCGAAGCTTTTTGGGAAAACGCATTTAGTTGTTGAGGTAAGTCATGAGGGGTCAAGGCCCATGGTGTCTTCAGTGAGGTGACTTCGTAATGGTCTGATTCAACGAGGGAATCCAACCACGAAAGTCGGCTTGAGTCCGCATAAAGTTTTCCACACTCCGTCGCATAATTTGAAATGCAATAAGCGCATGGGTTCGGTGGCCTTTCAAGGCATTCGCGTGTCATACCCCATAACTGCATCAAAAAGAGTGCGTTGAGTGGGTTCCAGTTAAGCGATCCAGCCAATCAAGACTGAATGTAACGGAATGTCAGATGACAGTGTGATGATGCGGTTATGAAAAAACTCTGTAAATTAATTGACAAGAGTTAGTGCGTAGATATAATTACAATTAAAACTAAAGGAGGAGATAACGCGTGAAGATAACGATGAAATTTGTGCGGTGTGACTGCGGTAGTTTTGTCAGGAACCAAACGAATAGCGATATATGACATCTTTACCGAGAGCAGAAGCGCATTGACTAGGGTTATGCGTAATAATTCAACAAAAATAACGAGAACTTTCACGCAATTGACAAGAGTTAGTGCGTAGATATAATTACAATTAAAACTAAAGGAGGAGACGACGCGTGAAGACAACGATGAAATTGTGCGGTGTGGCTGCGGCAGCGTTTGCTTTGGCGGGTTGTGGAGCGGGGCCACAAGGTGCTTCTGCTTCGCCTGGAACCAAACAAATAACGATATGGGATATCTCCACAGGGAAACAGCAACAATTAATTAAAGCTGCAACTAGTAAATTCAATGTCACTCATCCTAAAATCCATGCAACGGTAGATTTTTTTCAGAACAATCCTTATAAACAGAAACTACAAATCGCTATGGGAGCACATCAGCCGCCTAACATTTTTTACGGGTGGGGTGGAGGAATACTCGATTCATATGTTAAAGCGGGAGATGTGTACAACATGACATCGGCTCTTAAAAGTGATCCGTCATGGAAAAACAAATTTCTCCCCTCAATGTGGTCAGCGGTAACATTTAACGGAAAAATATACGGCATACCTAACGACTATATACAACCGGAGCTATTTAACTACAATAAGAAAATATTTCACCAGTACCATATTAGCGTGCCCCGAACTTGGTCCGCGCTTCTTCGCGACATACACATTCTAAAGTCGCATAATATCATTCCTATTTCTTTGGCGGGAAAGAGTAAATGGCCTGAGCTCATATTTGAAGAATACTTGGTGGACCGGTTGGGTGGACCACAGGTTTTTAATGCTGTTTTGAACAATCGGCCTGGAGCATGGTCAAATCCCGCATTCATACAAGCCAACACTATGATTCAACGCTTAGTGAAGTCCGGAGCGTTTGAACCTGGGTTTAGTGCGGTTGGCTATACTTCGGGAGCGTCTGATGCATTGGTGTACACTGGGAAGGCGGCTATGCAGTTAATGGGAAGTTGGGATTATCAAACCATTTTATCTGCTGACCCTTCCTACATTAATAGTGGTAACTTTGGGTGGTTTGCATTCCCTAAAGTAACGGGCGGGAAAGGAAATCCTAATGACGTTGCGGGAAATTTGTCAAACTATTACTCTATTTCTGCGCACTCCACAAATATCAAAGCGTCTCTAACCTATCTGAAAGATGTACCTTTAAACCAGTATGAGGTGAAACACTATATTCAAATGGGTGATGTTCCCCCTGTCAGAGGTATAGGCAAGCAATTAAGTTCGCAAAAAGATGGTAAGTGGCTATCCTATGTCTACAAGATGGCAGAGAACGCACCTCACTATCAGTTATCGTGGGACCAGGCATTGCCGGCTAGAGAAGCTCAAGCGATGCTAACAAATCTCAGTCAACTTTTTCTTGGACAAATAACTCCTCGTCAATTTTCTATCAACATGAACAAGTACATCAAGTGATGCTCTTTTAAAAATTTTGGCTTGAGTAGACTTATGATGGGAGGTGTTATTTTTGGAAAATAGGTATGTACCGTTGTCGCGCTACTTGTTTTTAGCTCCTGCCACTTTGTTTTTTCTTATTTTTGCCCTATTTCCCATGGGGCTAGCCGCCTATTTCAGCTTACTTCACTGGAATGGAATAAGTAATCCCCGATTTGTTTACTTCCAAAATTGGGTCAACTTAGTTCACGATCCGCTTGCGGGGCAAGCGATTGTTCTAACTATTAAGATGATGGTGGTTACTTGGATAATACAGACTCCCATTAGTATGGCTATTGGGGTGTTTCTAGCCGGGAAAGAAAAGGTTCGCGGTCTTATGGGAGTCTTTTACTTTTTTCCTTTATTATTTTCTTCTGCTGCCATCGGACTTACTTGGGAATATATATTGAATCCCAATTTTGGCGTAGTAAATGCAGTTTTGCAATCCTTGGGATTGACGAGCTTTGCAAAGGATTGGTTAGGGCAGCCGCAGCTCGCATTTTACACGATAGCAGCAGTGATAGCATGGCAATTCATCCCTTTTCATTCATTGCTATATCAAGCAGGAACTTTACAGATTCCGCAACCTATCTATGATGCAGCCAAAATCGATGGTGCAACCGGAATAAATTTGTTTTTTAAGGTTACGTTACCGCAACTGAAATACACCATAACAACCTCTTCGTTGTTGATGCTTACGGGTGCTCTGACCTACTTTGATTTAATTTATGTTATGACGGGCGGAGGGCCTGGTTACGCAACAAGTGTGTTACCAATGTACATGTATAAAGAGGCATTTGTGAGTCAGCGGATTGGATATGGAAGTGTTTTGGCCGTGCTGTTAGCAGTGGGGGGAATTGTACTTTCCATTATGGTACTTAAATTTACGGGCTTTGTTAAAATGGAAAGCCAAATGGAAGGGGGCTAGAAAGTTGATGGGGGTGTCCGTTAAGAATCGTGTCATGATTGAAGATAAGGCCATTCCACGGCATACCACAGTTATACGCCGCAAGCCTGTGGTGTGGATACTTTCAATACTCTGGTTGATAATTTCATTTTATCCCGTCTTTTACATGCTACAAACCAGTTTACGGTCCCAAGCTGGTTTCTTGACTGGGATTCCCTGGTTACCATCTAACCATCCAACTATCACAAACTATGTTACCGTTCTTCAAAATGGGTTTGGACGGTACTTCCTCAACAGCGTAATAGTATCAGTTTTTACGGTTGGCTTGATCGTGTTCACGGCACTACCTGCTGCCTATACAATTGTCCGAACCAAGAGGCGCGTAATTCGAACGATATTCAATGTGTTCTTGGTGGGTCTTGCCATTCCAATTCAGGCCGCTATTATCCCGATTTACATATTGATTAGCCGTTTGGGGTTGTATAACACTTTATCCGGCTTGATCCTTCCTTCGGTTGCATTTGGATTGCCTATAACCATTTTGATACTCGTAAATTTTGTTCGAGACATTCCTCAAGAATTGTACGAATCTATGCAAATTGAAGGGATTAGCGAGATCCAGCTACTAAAACATTTGGTCTTTCCACTATCCAAACCCGCGCTTGTATCGGTGGTGATTTATAATTTCGTGCAAGTGTGGAACAATTTTTTGTTTCCCTTAATTTTAACCCAGTCCCCACGGGCGCGATTACTGCCACTGGCAATTGTTAGTTTTCAAGGACAGTTTTCTATGGACGTTCCTGCTTTGATGGCGGCTGTTCTCCTTTCAGCCTTCCCGTTAATCGTTGCTTATATTGTTGGACGGCGATTTCTCTTGCGCGGACTTACAGCAGGATTTAATCGGTAAAAACATAACAATAAGAATGCGAGATGATCGATGACCATGGATTATTTACAAGTGCGTGGCAACCAAATTGTTGACAGTGCGGGAAAGACCGTAAGATTACGGGGAGCAAGTGTTGGCGGCTGGATGAATATGGAGGATTTTATTAATGGACACTCGGGATCGGAACACATGTTACGCATAACGATGGGGGAAGCTCTCGGAGAGCGACGCGCAACGTTTTTTTTCGAAAGATTATTGGCCCATTTTTTTAACGCGTCCGACATCCACTTCATGAAAACTCTCGGCTTTTCTGTAATTAGGTTGCCATTGAATTATCGCCACTTTGAGAATGACGATAATCCTTTTCACTATGTTGAACAGGGATTTCACCAGATAGATACGGTACTAGACTGGTGTGAACGAGAGCAAATTTATGTCATCTTGGATTTGCATGCAGTTCAGGGATGGCAGAATGTTCATTGGCACTCTGATAATAATGCAAGGCAAAGCTTGTTTTGGGATCACCTTCAATTTCAGGACCGGTTTGTTGGTTTGTGGGAAGAATTTGCCCGAAGATATAAAAACCGTGCCGTAGTAGCGGGATTTAACCTGATGAATGAACCTTGTGTTGGCAATCCACATGGAGACTTTCCTTGGAACATCCGAGACAAATACAATCCCAATTGGAGCAAAATCAATAAGGTTTACAGACGTGTCGTAAGTGCTATCCGAGCCATTGATACAAAGCACATTATTTTTGTAGAAGGCGACAATTACTCGCGGCTGTTTGACGGCCTTGATGAGCCTTTCTCGGAAAATATGGTATATAGCAGCCACAATTATACTCCCGCAGGGTTCGGGCCCGGAAGATATCCTGGATACATTAAATTACGTAACAGGGAAGAAGAGGAATTCTGGGATATCAATAAACAAGAAGATGAGTTCTTTTTGCACCAAGGCACCCAATTTTGTCAGCGATATAACGTGCCATTGTGGGTAGGTGAGTTTGGGTCTGTTTATAACGGCCCACGTAACGAGCTTGCAGATCGCTTTCGAGCATTAAAAGATCAGATTGGGATTTACGAAAAATTTGGAGCACACTGGACTCTTTGGACCTATAAAGATGTTGGAATTATGGGGCTTGTAACTGTAAATCCAGAATCTGAATATATTCAGCGTCTTGCCGAGTTTTTTAAAACGAAATACGAAATGAACACGGATGACTGGATGACATGGATAACCCCGGGGGACTTAAAGAATAACATTCACTCCGTTTCGGACAAGATGGTGCAAAGTGTCGCCGACTTAGATGTCGAGGCCAACGACAATAGACAGACGTTGAGTCAACTAGTCTTGGCGAATTATTCTGGGGCCCTATTACAAAGAAAATTTGTAAGGGTATTCAAGGGGTTGAATGAAGTTGACATTGACAGGGTCTTGAGTTCTTTTTCATTTGAGAAATGTGTAGTCAATGATCAACTTACAGAGGTTGTTCGACAAGCGGCAATATCCCCGTAATTTCATGATGATTTCTTCGTTTTATGTCCAAGCAGTTGTGGGAGATTTATTATAACTTTTCAAGACAATTGATGTGTAGTTTTTCTGATTTACATTATTTAAGACCGTAGATGATGGCGGCGATAACAGGCCACATCCGTTCAATGATGCACGACATTATTTACCGAGATTAGATTGATTGTCTCATCAAAATTAAGGAGATGGTAGTTTCATGAGTGAAAGCCCCAATACCGATCAACGTGTGCAAATGCTATTATCGGAGATGACTTTGGAGGAAAAAATTGCGCAATTGAGTGCCGTGTGGGTTTATGAGATTTTGGATGGCGTTGAATTTTCCGAAGACAAGGCTCGACGATTATTACGTAATGGCATCGGACAAATTACTCGGATTGGGGGAGCAAGTAATTTACCCCCGGAACAGTCCGCGAAGCTCGCCAATCGCATTCAACGCTTTTTGCAGGATGAAACGCGCCTTAAAATACCGGCCGTGGTCCACGAAGAAGCTTGTAGTGGTTACATGGCGCGTGGTTCTACGCTTTTCCCCCAGGCGATCGGAGTGGGTAGTAGTTGGAATCAGAATTTGACACGACAAATGGCTCAAGTAATCCGGCAACAAATGCGGTCTGTGGGTGCGCATCAGGCTCTTGCTCCTCTGTTGGATATTACGCGCGATGCCCGGTGGGGCCGGATGGAGGAAACTTTCGGGGAAGATCCCTATCTCACGGGTCAGTTGGGGATGGCCTTCATTCGGGGGTTACAGGCAGATGACTGGCGTGATGGAATTATGGCGACCGGCAAACAGTTTGCTGGATATGGCTTTTCGGAAGGGGGTATGAATTGGGCGCCTGCTCACATTTCCCAACGCGAGTTGCACGAAGTCGTGCTGTGGCCATTTGAAGCCGCCGTGAAAGAAGCAGGATTAGCATCAGTCATGCCCGCTTATCACGAATTGGATGGGATTCCCGTTCACGCAGATGTAGGATTACTCCGTAAGGTCCTGCGCGACGCGTGGGGATTTCAAGGGACTACTGTGTCGGATTATTTTGCGATATCTATGTTAGAAGAGTACCATCATCTAGCTCATAATCGACGCGATGCGGCGTGTCGTGCACTTGTCGCGGGGGTGGATGTCGAACTCCCCAACCGGGATGGATATTGGAATCCATTGCTAGAAGCGGTTCAGGATGGAACCATTTCGATAGCTCTATTGGACGAAGCGGTTGCACGGGTCTTACGACAAAAATTCGCTCTGGGGTTATGGGAAAAGCCGTATGTCAATGAAGGTCACGTCCCTTTAGCGTTTGAATCGGCCCAAAATGAGGGCATCGCGTTGCAAATGGCACGAGAATCGCTGGTTCTTTTGAAAAATGATGGTCAGTTGTTGCCGCTCGCGAAATCGGGATTGAAATTAGCAGTTATCGGCCCCAACGCGCATAGCGTGCGCAACTTGATGGGTGATTATGCCTACCCTTGTCACATCGAAGCTCTTATGGAAATGCGTGAGAGCGGTAACGTCTTTTCCCAACCTCTGCCGGATTCGCTCACCTTGGATGGCGTTATCGGTGAGATGCCAACCGTGTTGGACGCTATTCAGGCTACGGTGGACGCTGGCACCACCATAAACTATCAAAGGGGCTGTGGCGTCAGTGATGTACACCGTCAAGAGTTTGAGGTAGCTATTGAGGCGGCTCGACATGCCGACGTGGCCATTGTCGTAGTGGGGGATAAGGCGGGCTTGACGTTAGACTGTACGACCGGGGAATCGCGTGATCGCTCGGACCTCCGTCTCCCCGGGGTACAGGAGGAATTAGTGCAGAAAATTGTAGAAACCCATACGCCCGTGGTCATCGTGCTGATCACGGGACGGCCTGTCACTGGGGACTGGATAGATGCTGTGCCCGCTGTCGTTGAAGCGTGGTTGCCAGGAGGACAAGGCGGGAGGGCTATTGCCGAGGTTTTGTTTGGTGACTATAACCCAGGAGGCCGTCTGCCCGTGAGTTATCCTCGGCATGTGGGTCAAGTCCCGATCTATTACAATCACAAACCATCAGGAGGGCGGTCACATTGGCACGGTGACTATGTTGAGGAGAGATCGTCTCCGCGCTTCCCATTCGGTCATGGCCTGTCGTATACCCAGTTTGCCTATGACAAGACAGAAGTGCATGTGGATTGGAACGCCACGGCCGCAGAATTTTCGGCGATCCAGGTGACTGTCCACGTGAATAATATCGGATGTATGAGGGGCGATGAGGTGATTCAAATTTATACGCATAGTTTGTCGGCGGCGACAACGCGACCGGTAAAGCAACTTCAAGCCTTTTCCCGCATTACGTTGGATCCCGGTCAGGGTGCGACGGTCGAAGCACGAATTCCGATGCAAAGATTCGCCTATTATCACGGGGAAAAGTGGGTTGTCGATGTTGGTGACGTCGAGGTCATGATTGGGAGTTCATCAGATGACATCCATGCCCACCATCAAGTTCAGATACCTGCAACCTTGCAATGGGAGCAATTGACGCAATTTACGGCGCGGGTCTACGTAACGAAATGAACGGCACGTCGGATTAAACCGCTAAAGGACTGAACGAGGTTTAGCGCCGTTGGGCTTGACTTAAACAAAACACGCTGAATACCAGATATCAAGTAATTGTCGTGGAGAAAGGCGGGATCATCGTTTCTCCACGACTCACCAAAATAAAGGACAAATTCGAGGGTGCATTACCGTGAAGGACTCAACGACGTGACGTTTTATATCCGGCAGAATCAGTATGACATGACCGTCGCGTGGGAAATCAAACCCAATGAGCCTCGGAGGAGATATCTGCTTGCCATCCATGGGAGCTATGCTCGCCTGTGTGTCTATTCTAGACGCCCTGAAGTTCGTAGTCGTTAATCCGGAAAAATGATTGAACACCGTGCACGGTGTCGCTCAGGCAACGGACGCTCAGAATCTGTTTTCCATGGACTTGAATCATCAACGGCTTGGGCGATTTGACCAAGAGTGAGGATTTGGTTCCGACGATTTCAAAGGGGCGTTGTATTTTATGAAGCTGCTCCAAGACAGCGGCGGCAGGCTTTGCCATTTTGGTGCCTATGCCTATTGCGCTGAGGCTCCTGCGGGTGCGTGGGAATTTGAGGCGGAATGCACGCGCAGTTATCGTATTTATCAAGATAACGTACTGAGATTTCACGCAAATCCCGAGATCCAACACGTCCTGGCGACGCTCACCGGCTTGAGTGACACAAAGGACACCGTTATGTCGCCAGACGACGGCACGTGTTGGGGTCGTCATGGATATACCTAAGAAAAACTGGATCTACCGGTCAAAGAACTGATTCCTGGGGTACGATCATTGCTGTAGGGGGAGGATTTGTCTATGTTAGCAGCAGTTTTGCATGCGCCGCACGACGTGAGAATTGAGGATAGACCAGAACCCGGCCGCTTATCTCCCGGATTTGTGCGCGTCGCCGTGCGTGCTGTCGGGATTTGTGGGTCTGATGTGCATTATTACGAGCAGTCGCGTTTGTAGTAGGCTATCTGCTTCTTAACGTGGGCGGAAGCGACATTTCTTGGCGTATAATGTTTGCAGTCGGTATAATCCCTGCC
>JAKAAS010000021.1 GCA_021802225.1 Bacillota bacterium | reverse complement strand
CACCCGGTCTGCCAAGATATGGTGATCATTGACGCGGCAGTATCCCTCGGCTGCGCGCCGCGTCTGGTCTGTCTTGACACGGGCCTGCTTTTTCCTGAGACTTTGCGCCTGACCGAAATGGTGCGGACCCGGTATCAACTGACAGTGACGGCCATCTGGCCGGCCGAGACGGTAGACATTCAGGCCGCGCATTATGGCCCCAGACTGTGGGAAAGAGACCCTGACCAGTGCTGCCGGTTGCGCAAGGTCGAGCCTTTACAGCGCGCTCTGGCTAGCGCCGGGGCATGGGTGACGGGAATCCGGCGCAGTCAGAGCCCTACACGGCGGACTGCTGAGACCGTGGAATGGGATCCCGTGTTTTCTCTTGTCAAGATCAACCCCCTGGCATTTTGGTCCAACGAGGATGTCTGGGATTATATCCGGGAGAACAATGTGCCGTACAACCCTCTGCATGACCAGGGATATCCCAGTATCGGCTGCATGCCCTGCACGAGGCCATCTGACGGTTCCGGCGAGCGCAGCGGGCGGTGGGCGGGGTCAGGCAAGACGGAATGCGGGCTGCACCGATGATGGTGCCGTCTGCGGTGCTGACCGTTCCAGAAGACGTGGCGGGCGACTTAACATTGCTGGCGTGGGATGCGTATCTACCGCTTACGCATTCCATGACCGCATCAGAATACCTCTCCGTTTGCCACACAATGCGACTGCCGGGCGGGTCCCTATTCCCCCTCCCCATTGTGCTGCCGGTGCCAGAGAATCTGGCAAAGCATTTGCACAATGGAGACCTGATTGCTATGACTGGCGCGTCGGGTTTCCAGGCCCGGGTCTGTGTGCAAGAGGTTTTCTGGCGGGATCTGCTTAAAGAAGCGCAGAGCGTGTACCTCACCGCCGATCCGTCCCACCCCGGCGTGGCCCGGCTGTTGTCGCAAAGTCCATGGTGCGTCACCGGCGACGTGACCCTATCTCACCCGCCCCGCTCGCCCTTCGTGGAACCATGCCGCCCGGATCAGGTTAGGGCACTGATTGCTGCGCGCAAGTGGCGCACGGTAGCAGCGTTCCAGACCCGCAATCCCATACACAGGGCCCATGAATATCTGCATAAAGTGGCCCTCGAGATTTGTGACGGACTATTATTGCACCCTTTGACGGGACCGACTAAATCCGATGACATTCCAGCTGCCATCCGTATGGAGAGCTACCGGGTACTGATGGAGGGCTACTATCCGCCAGATCGTGTCCTCTTGGCCACCTTTCCCGCAGCCATGCGCTACGCCGGGCCGAGGGAAGCGCTGTTCCACGCCATTGTCCGCCGAAATTACGGTGCGACGCATTTCATTATCGGCCGTGATGCTGCAGGGTTTTCCAATTTTTACGGGCCGCAAGACGCTATCCGCTTACTGGAGACGCACGCTGCGGAAGTTGGCATTATTCCCTTAGCATTCGGCTCCGTCGGGTATTGCCCCCTGTGCAGGCACACGGTGTCACAGCGCACGTGCCCGCACACCGGGGATTGGCTGACCTTGTCGGGAACGGAAGTGCGGGAAAAGCTGCGCTCTGGATGCGGCCTTCCCCCGGAATTCAGCCGCCCTGAGGTGTCAGGATATTTGCAGGACGCTTTGCGGGAATCTTATGCCGCACTCAGTTCCGGTGGCGGGGGAGGTTCGCCAGGGGGATGGCTGGGAGATGATCTTTCCGGCCACTGATTCTCGGCTGCCAAAGAATATTCTCTTGGCTGCTGACAAGGACTTGGTGGACCGGATGCCAGAGGCATCCGGTCCACCAAGTCCTCCATAATTAGGCCGTATGGCCCCACCGCTCCAGCCCGGCACAGTCTACACTGAAACGCAAAGGGGGCGGTGAGCATGCATCCGATTCGGCGGGGTCTTGCAGCACTAGTGGTCGGCAGCGGATTGGCTTTTATGATGCTGGGATTTGATCGGCCTGCGGCGTTTGGGGAAGTTCTTCTGGTGGGAGTTGTATTGGGATATCTTTTATGGATGTTCAGCTTGCTGGGCACGTGGATTTACTGGGGACGACTTTCCAAGCTCCCATCACCTTACGGCGCCCAGGCAAAAGTCATTTCGTATGGGGAGTACCGCAAGCATCATGCGGAGCGTGGCGGCGGGAGCCAGGCGTCTTAACGAAGAGAGGTCGGCGCGCCGCCAAGGTCATGCAAGGGATTGGCGGCGGATGGGCCATAAGACGCTTGTTCTACTGACCCGCTGCCTCGTCAAGCCCGGTCCAATTTTGGCGCAGTCTGAAACGGGAAGGTTTTTGAGGAGTTGCCGCACACGCCAAAACACTACTGTATTTTTTTCTAAATTACATAAGGACAGCAACGCCGGGCTAACAGCGGGCTATACAACTGAATGGCTTGTCTGTCCCCATCTGGCTCATCAAGTTTTCTCGCTAGGAATGTCGATGCCATAGCCGCCAATGCGGCTTATGGGCAACAAGACCATCTCCTTAACGCCGTTGCGGACCAGCACAACACCGGCCCGGAGTGGCAAACAGAGTTTGGATGCTTCCCGCGGATATATCCGGGGGAATTCTTTGCGAGGAGCTGACGTACCTCGGCTCCTCGCAAAGGGCTCGCCAACAGCCCCTAGCCACGCGCTCGGCATCAAGTCTGTGGTGACTTTGGCGTGTCCCTAAGATATTGCCTGGCCCCAAGCGTGCAAATAGCAAAGATTTGCCTGATAACAGGCTGAATCCCGACGTGCCGGATATTCTAGAAAATCCGGCATGTCGGGAAGAGATTTTTCGTGCCCGGGATGCTCGTGCGCTCAGCGTGCATCGGGTCCGGGCGGTACGATGACGGTCGGGAGGTGGGCATGAGTAACAAGCCACCGCGGGAAACTGCCGAACATGCCTTCCATGAGGGCGCTTCCCTGATGCCGCCCAGCGACCAAGACATCCGCCCGACGGCCGAGGGCCGCTTGGTAGAAGGCTTCGGCACAACTGCTTTGGCCGGGAGTCACGGTGAGGGGGACCCACGTCACTGTCCGCCCATACGTGCGTCCAAGCTCTTCGATGCTGTGCCCAAGGGGTCCCGTGTGGGTGATTTCTTCAGCGGGGTTGGGAGTGAGGTCCATGTCGATGCTGCCGGCTACAATGGCTGCGTGCGTGTCCTGATGGAAATTGATGGGGTCCTGGATATTGCAGGCCCATATGGCGCTGGTGGGGTCTCCGGCCGCCATGGCCCATTTCAGGGCGGCAAGGCTTGCCGGTGATCCATCCACGGCGACGGCAAAATTCTTCATCTGGGTCTCCTCGCTTTCGATCGTCTCGGTGGTTATCAAAGGCTATTGCGTGTGGCATACGAGCGCCTTGGGGCAGCCTGCCGGACCGGCAATCACCGGCACGGGTTCGGTGCGCTCGCGGCCCAACACCCCCGCCCTTCCTCCCGCCTCTTTTAGCGGTCAGAGGTGGCGATAGTGCGCGCGCAGGCTGCGTTCCCTCTGATATTGCACGGCCTGGCGGTAAAATTCAAGCAGATCTTCGGTGGACCGGTCCCAACCCCATTTGGCGGCTTCCTGGCGCGCTCGGACAGACCGGATGCGCAGGGGGATTTCGCCGTCCACCAATTCTCTCACTATTTCCCCCAACCGGTGAGGCTGTCCTGGAGAGAAGAGCAAACCGGCTCCACTGGGGTCGATTAGTTCGTGAGTCGGCGGACTTTCGGCAGCGGCGACTGGCAGACCGGATGCCATGGCCTCCAACAGCACCAGACCCAGTGTCTCGGTCGTTGAGGGGAAGACAAACAAGTCGGCGGAAGCATAAGCTTCTGCCAGTGCTGTGCCCAAGAGTTTTCCAAGAAAAATGGTCCGCGTGTTGCGGAAGAGGTGCTGCAGTCCCGGCATTGCAGGCCCTTCCCCGACAATCGCCAGCCGCAAGCGCGGATTGAGAGAAAAAATGTCATTAAGACGGTAAATACCCTTCTCAGCGGCGATCCGCCCCACATAAAGCGCCAGGGTGCAGTCCGGGTGGCCGCCCGTAAGCATGGCGCGCATGCGGGCAGTGCTGCGGCCGGGACGGAATAACTCCAAGTCCACTCCGCGCCGCCACACCTGGACGCGGCGAAAATGATGCGCTTCCATTTCTTGTTTGACCCCTTGGGACACAGCCAGATTGACGGATGCCCGGTTGTGCATGGCGCGCAGAATCCCCCAGATGGCAGGCTTCGCAAACCCAAAATGGTATATGCTCGCGTATTTTGCAATGTCAGTATGATACGATTCAACCAGCGGGACTCGCAGACGGGTGGCAGCGTAAACGCCGGCGATGCCTAGAAATCCGGGATTGACAACATGCACGACATCGGGCTGGAATGCTTCCAGGAAGGCGGTGACACGCGGCAAGGGGATGCCCCAAGGCTTTCCTCCATAGATAAAGAAAAGAGAAAAAGTGGGGACATCTCGGACCGGAATTCCCTCAAATACGCTGTCGCCGCCCCGCGGCGCGATAATCAATACTGTGTGGCCCATGCGTTTGAGTTGGCGCACAGTGGCCGCAACCCAGGTGACCACCCCGTCTGTTGACGGCCACCAGCTTTCTGTCACGACTGCAATTTTCATATCCACCTCGCTGCGCGCTTCGGCCTTGCGACCTTACCTGGCGGGATATTTGTGGGGCGCTGGCAAGCAAGACACAGGTCCGGCGGGATTAGTGCCTGACCTGTGTCCCTCCTGAGCGCCTTCAGCTCATCGGCACTTGAGTGCGCACGTGCCCTTCGAGGCGGGCAAGGATATCCATGAAGTCCGGGCCCGTTGCTGTGATGCCGTGGTTTCGCAGACCGATGATAGTCCGCTCAGGGTGCGGATCCTGGTCAAGAAGCGTGGCCATAGCCTGCCCCATCTCCACCGTCCCGCACGGATAATTCACGGAGGTGTGGGGAATGCCTTCCACCCAGGCATGGATGTGAATCATGGCGCCAATTTCGGGGTGGGCTTCGTAGATCCCCCAATGCTCCACCGCATCCACCGAAACTCGCAGCGGATTCGAGCCAGGAGATACCGACAACCGCATGGCGTTGGCTGCGGCATCGTACCCCTTAACGAGGAGAATATCGCGGCTGACCGTGCCGATTTTTCCCTTGTCGACTCCGCTGGCGGACATCCAGAAACGGTGACGGTCATGGCGGGCGCTGAGATTGCCGTAGCTGATGCCGCCGATGCTGAACACATACTGGAGGTGGCGGTAATCAGCGGGCGACAGCATTTCCGATAACGGGTAAGGGGTGGGAAATAGATTCCACGCCGCCAACGTGCGGCTAGCATGCCGCATCTGGTCTGTCACCGCTGTGCCTTCAGCCAAATCCGGGGGCAGGTCCTCGTCAAAAACATTGTCGATCACCAAACGGGATGTGGCCAGCGGTGCGATGCGCTCATATATCGTGCGAAACCACTGGTCGGGATCTTCCGTCGTCTCAGCTGGGTAACATCCCAACTCCGGGGTGACTAGATAAGCCCAGCGCTCAGGATCTGGCCCCCCATAGACGAGCAGGTTGGACAGTGAGCGGAGCAGCAGCGGGTAGGCGTGATTCAGCGGCGGTTCGCTGGGTGGAGACACCTCTGCCACACCCACTACAAAGACCGCTTTAGACTGGCGGCGAAACGGTCGAGGCCTATCGGCATCGACAACATGAAAAACCAGCTCTGCCTCGTCTGACTGCGTGACACATTCGTGCGCATGAGCGTCCATCACGTCCTGAAGACCGCGGCGCATCATCCTGAGCCACGACGATGACTGGAAATCTCCGTCAAATGCGTACTTCATAACCACACTCCACTCCTAACTGTTCGCATATATTTTGACTCTACCCAAATAGCCTTGCCTGCATCAAGGACCAATGGTTCCAATTTTTGGCGCCCATTTGCACCGTTCTATGGAAATCGCCCAGGGGAGGGAGCCACTCGCCGGCTATTCTCCCTGGACATAAATTCTGTGGATTCCCTTCTGCCATACCGCTACGGGTTGCTCTGCGCCAGGGTTTGCGTAGACTTCCCCGGTTGGCGCAAATCCCGGCGGAGCCTGGTCCAACACATGCAGATACCGGCGCCTCCAGCCCCATGTGGCCAATTCAAAGGCGATGCCCGCGGCCAGCAGGTAGACGGCGATACTGGGGACTTGTATCGCGTAAAAGATCAATGCGCCGATAATGCTCACGACCCCGACTGCCCGAAGCAACGTGCGGCCCGGAAGATTCTTGTCGTGCTGATCTGGCGCAGGGCTCGGGTTGTCACGTAAAATCTGCGGTAGGTTATGAGCCGACGCTCGCCAAGTGCGCCACATCATCAGTCCCGTAAAAATCATAATCGGCGGGGTGAACAACTGCATCAGCGTAGTGAATCCGATGCCCCAGTAAGGATTGATGTAATGCCAAATGTACAGGGGATTGTCACGGGTGGTTTCTCCGATGAATCCCCGCAAAATCGCGTAATAAAACATGGCCGACCAGAATTGGTATCCCGGTGGCACGGCTTTGCGGCGTTCAACCCAGAAGTAGCGCAAGATGAGAAAAACTCCAATAAATGAACCCCACAATTGTTCCGGCCAGCGGCCGAATCCCAGCTCCGTCATGCGCCCGAGCACCTGATGGTCGAAAATGTTGCCGATGCGCACCATAAAGATGCCGAGAGCAATTCCCGGTATGGCCCAGTCCACAATGTAGTTGAAGACCAACGGTTTGCGCCGCAACTGGTACCAAAATGCCAGCACCCCGAAACCTAACGCGCCGTCAATCGCTAGACCGCCATCCCAGATGCGCAGAATCTGCACCGGATCCGTCCAGATCCATTGCGGTTCGTTGGCGAGCACAAATACGACGCGCGCTCCTATCACGCCCCACAGCACCGTCCACAAGAGGATATTGGACAAGGCATCGGGATCCTCCCCTAGTTGCTTGCCCCGCTCTATTAGATAATAGGATCCGCCTAAAATGGCCATCACCATAAAAATGCCGTACCAATGCACCCCAACAGGTCCGATATGAAAGGCGAACTGGTGAAGCTTGGAAATATACATAGGATTCCTGCCTCTCTTAAACATGGGTCACCATGTTGAATTCCTGGGTTTGCACTCAGCACATCATTGCACGGGTCGGCAGGATGTCGCCTTAACCCCCCAAGGCCCCTAACTGAAATACTCCCGGATAGCGTCCTTCGCGCCAAGGAGTCAATGGCTCCATGAGAATTATAGGCGCTTCTGTCCCTCTAGAGAACATGGATGCGGTTTGTCACCGTTGCCACGCGGTCCTTGAACAAAGTCCGCCCAAAATCAGCGCTGGTCAATCCTGTCCGTTCCGGTCTGTCCCGATGCAGCCACTACCTCTCTGACAGCATTGATATGCTCCACGCCTTGTTCACAGTCTATCTATTGCGTGGACCAGGCGCAATCACTCTGGAGGCGCGCCGCCGGTGTTCGGCATCGCAGCATGCAAAATGAGGGCCGAATTCTTGGAGTGGGAGCGCCCCAACGGCCGCGCCACCTCGTAGCGCGGCCGTTGGGGCCAAGGGATCGCTGCCGTTACAGAAAACTTACCCAAATTCTCTCAGGTTTATTTCCCACTGATTGTTCGCACTCTGGACGGGGTTCCGCGACAGTCTGCCGCCCTAGAGCTAGGCCGATGACGGTGGACCGCAGCCTAGACCAGCGGGGCGGCCTTCACAATCGGCGCTGGGGTTGCCCCCGTGATTCGGGCACGGCGCTGATCCAAGATGTTCTTGATGGCCTCTTTCTTCATCCACAATGTGATCTCCGGACCAATACTCCGCTTCAAAATCACCTTCCCTGCATCGCCATTGCGCGCCACACCATAAGCACCTGAAATGGTTTTTGTGACGGTGATCTTTCGCCGTGTACCCGCACTGAGAACACTCCTGATTCGTATCCGCCGCGGCGGCCTCGCACCTGTACCTTAAAATCCAGTCGTTCCTGCAAGATGCTGCGCGTCTACAAAGACAATGGCCGCGACATGGTCCTGCCTTTGGATTTGCCACGCATGTGGCTCAGGTCTTCGGCAATGACCCGCTCGGGATCTTGGACCAGCACGGCATTAATGGAGCGGTTAATCGTGGTCGCCATCGCCCCCCGCGCAGGTTTCTGCCGCCGCTTTTGCTTTTTCTGCCCGGGATTGTCAAGCAGTATTTTAGTTACTGATGCAAACCCCTGTCAGCGGGCGGGTCTTCCTATTCTACCAGTCTCCTATGAGACACGCCACGTGTCCCGGCCCGTGCACGCCGATGACCAGTTGGCCCTCGATGTCCGCCGTCATACTCGGGCCGCTGATCAGTTTCACCAAATGCGGGAGGGATCCGGACGCGTGCACCGCTTTCAGCCCTTGGGTGACCGTCTCGTATATCTGGGACTGTTTGAGAAGAATGAGATGGCTGGGCGGGAGCAGACTGGCCGACAGGCTGGTCCGTGCCGTTGCGTACAAAGCGACAGTGCCGGTATCCGCTGCCGCCCACGCTGCCCCTGTGATGCCGACGCCCGCCTGGGTCACCAAGTCCCGCACCGCTTGTAGGTGGGACTCGCCGTAGAGACTGTTCATATCGTAGAAGACCCCGCCAAATTCTTCACAAATCGCATTCCAAGGCAAGCCTGGTGGCCATTGCCCATTGTCGAAACCGACCACGGCTGGGGTCGTAGGTTCAATCATGGTGCTGAGCACTGCGCGCAGGGAGGGCAGCCAGTCGTTGGGAGTGGCCACGGGGTATGCCTGGCCCCCCAACGACTGCCACTGCGTGCTGAATGCCGAAGAATTGTCGGTCATGAGGTACCCCTCCGATGTTTTTTAGCCCAGTCTTCCAAGAAGGTGACGGACGACACGAAAGGCATTGTCCGGGTGTGAAGCCATCCAGCGGCCAGCCCGACCCGCCGGATGGCGAGGCGCTGGGCCAGCCGTGCGGCCGTCACGGAACGCCGGTATCCAGCCGCCGTGGACCACGCTTGGCCCCAGAGACGGTATTGGGTGCGGACCGTTGCCGATTCGCGCCTCTCGCTCACCGCGGTTTCACGCAGGGAGATTATTTCGTGGGGGAGCGGGATATCCATTGGACACGCTTCCTGGCAGGCATAACACATGGTACAGAGGTGGGACGGGAGTTCGCCAAAGGCGTCCATGCCGCCCAAAAGGGGGCTCAAGACTGTCCCGATGGGCCCGGAGTAGACAGAACCGTACCCGTGGCCCCCGACCTGCCGGAAGACGGGACACACATTCAGGCAGGCGCCGCAGCGAATGCACGACAACACGTCTTGGTACGGCCCGCCGTGTATGTTCTGGCGCCCGTTGTCGAGCAAGACCACGTGCCACTCGTCCGGTCCTTCCCAGCTCTCCCGGGCGCGCGGCCCCGAAATAATGGTGGTATAAGAGGAAAGCCGCTGTCCCACTCCGCTGAGCGCCGGCTGTTGAATAATGTCCTCCAGCGCATCCCAGTCCTGCACGATTTTCTCGATGCCGATAATGGAGACAAGCACGCGGGGCATTGTGGTGACCATATCGGCGTTGCCTTCATTGGTGATGACCACAACAGTTCCCGTCTCCGCCACAAGAAAATTGCCGCCGGTGATGCCCATGTCGGCAGACAAAAAATCTTGACGCAGTTTATTGCGCGCGAAGCGGGTCAGTTCCTGAATGTCCTCGCTCACCTCTTCGCCGGCGTCGGCGACGGTATCGACAAAGAGGCGCTGGATTTGCTGGCGATTTTTATGAGCAGCCGGCGCTAGAATATGTGACGGCTTTTCGTGCGCTAATTGAATGATGTATTCACCCAGGTCAGTTTCCCGAACATCCAGACCGGCCGCTTCCAACTGGGCATTCAGCTGCACCTCTTCGGTAACCATGGACTTGGATTTGATGACCCGCTTCACCGAATGCTGACGGGCAATCTCCAGAACGTAGGCGCCCACGGCTTCCGGAGTGGCCGCCCGCTTGACGTGCCCGCCGTGGGCGGTGATCTGCTCCTCAGCTTGGTCCAGCAGCACGCCCCAATCTTGGATGGCTTCGCGCTTGCGCGCTTTCGCCCGAATTCTCGCGGCCTCTCCCGAGGGATAATGGCGGTAGGCGGCGATGCGGGCGTTGTTCAGGCGGTGGGTCACATGGGTCAGCGTCGTCTGCAAGACCGTATCTTGCAACGCGGTGTCACGGCGGACCGGCCATGGACGGGGATCCTGGGGCAAGTGTTCCACACGTCACTCTCCTTTTTTTGCCGACATTTTTTCACGCTGATTGATCCATTCTGCCACGTGCAGCACGGGCCATGAGTCCCCCTCATGCTGCATCCGGCCCGACAAGTGCAAAAGGCACCCCCAGTCACCACTCACGAGGCAGGAAGCTCCAGCAGCCTTGGCCTGCGAGAGAGCTGTCCGCTTGGCGTCCGCCAGCTTGGTCGATACCACCGGTTCCGTCATACTGTAGGTTCCGCCAAATCCGCAGCATTGTTCGGCGTCGGGGTACTCGGCCAATTGCGCTCCATACGATCTCAGCACGTCGTCCGTCTCTTCTGTCGAACCGAGAATCCGGCGCATATGGCAGCCGTGATGAACTGCCACGGTTTCGGGCTTGACTGCCGGAAGCGGCAGACTCTCTTCATGGTGCAGCCACTCACCAAATTCCACAAGACGTTCGCCTACGGCCTGCGCGCGCAGCGCCCAGGTCTCCGAGTCTTCTGAGGACTCTCCCCGGCTTTGCCCCGCCCGCCTGAAGAGATCAGGGTATTCATGAATCACCATAGCGGTACAAGAACCAGACAGCCCTATCAGAGCGTCCGCGTCGCTGGACTCGAAGACCTCCACAAAATGCTGAGCCATGGCCCGAGCCTCCTGGAGGTGTCCCGCATTGTAGGCAAACTGTCCGCAACAGGTCTGATTCCCAGGCACCTCGACTTGCCACCCATGGCGGTCCAGCACTTCTACGGCTGCGTGGCCAGTTTGCGGTTCAAACAGATCCACAAGGCACGTCACGAACAGCGCAGCTTTTGCCATGGCACTCCCATCCTTTCGGCCCCTTTGGGGGAATGATTTAAAAGATCTGCAAAAAGGCTGTTCAGCTCTCTTATTCACAGTACCACAAGCATCCGAGTTTGTGCCCCGCTCCGGAACCCTGTCCGCATTTCCCAGTCTTTCGCGGCGTCTCCCAGGAGAGGAACCTGGGCGGGTTGTCCCGAAAGGCCGGTCAGAGGTGCTTTGTCTGAAGCAGTCAGACACTGGTTAAGAGGCTGAGACATCCGGGTCCACAAACCGCGTGGTCTGTTCTCCCAGACCCTCGAT
>JAKAAS010000571.1 GCA_021802225.1 Bacillota bacterium | reverse complement strand
ACCCTGGTTTTTGAAGAAGGCTGTCGGCATTGCTCGGCCTGCGGTTACTCCAAGTGTTAGGAGGATCCGTGGATGGCCTCAAGCCGTCTGGCTTTTGGGGTTCGGATGTTCTTGGAAAGGAGGTGTCCATCATGGAAGTGCGTTGGAGCAATCATTTTCGCAAGCAATATGCCCGGTTGTCCCATGATACCCAGCAAATCATTCAGCGAGCTTTAGCACGCTTTGACCGTCCCGGTCAAACTCTGCGTCTGCAGCGCAATCCCCAGTACTATGAGTTGCGATGCGGATCGCAATGGCGCGTGGTTTGGTACTATGATTCCCCGCATGTCATTGTGTTGCACGCGGTGGGCGAGCACGATCATGTGCTGTCCCGTTTGTGACGGATCCCGCCAGAAGCAGACACTGTGGTCAATGGGGTGACACCACCCGTTTTGGCGGTAACTTTGGCGGTAAGCGTTTTTGGCGTCCTCCCACACATGACATCGGTTTTACCGTGCGTTTTGCGGCAGCTTTGGCGGTAATCCCATGTTTTTGCATTGACAGTGAGACCTTTACCGCCAAACTTGCCGCCTATTTCGACATTTATCCCTCGTTATCTCTTTCCTATAGCCGTTTTCCTTTACCGCCAAAGTTACCGCCAATCGTGTCTAAGACGCCGGACAATTAACGGGCAATCAAAAGGAGAGAAATCTTATGCGTACCGATATTCGTTGGGATGATCAGGAACCGATTGCACAATTGTTACGTACCATTCCGCCCCGACAGCGGGCCAAACTTTTGCGTGCCATCATTGAAGCGGCGTTATTACCGGGAGGCTGGGTTAAACTGGCTGCACATCCCATTGCAGGGCGCTTTGTTGAGGCGATTGAAGCGGAAACAGCCCATTTTGAGAAGGATCCGCCTGTCACTGATGACGCGCCTCTGGTCGGCGGCATGAGTCCCGGTGGTGCGCGAGGGTTTCTGGCCGGATTGCGTCAGTTTGGGGCCTTGGAGGATCACTAATAGTTTCTTTACTTTATAGGAAGGGTGAGGGCACATGGCAGAGAGTGACATGATTCGGTGGCAACGGCAAGGATCACCCATGGTCTCTTTGGACGATATGATGGGACTGACGGCGCACCGCAGCACTTTGAGTGAACCGGACATCCGGTTGCTGGAAGCGTTGTTGCGCTACAATTTTATGACTACGGCCCAAGCCACCCGGTTTTGGGAAACACCGTTGCGGACCATCGAATATCAATTAAAACGGTTGTATCAGTGGGGATTGGTCGATCGCGGGATATTGCCGGACGAAACCGTAGGAGGTCGCGCATTGGTGTATGCCTTATCGGAACGCGGATTTGCCGTACTCAAACGGTTAGACCATCCTCTGGCCCGAGACTGGACGGAAGATTGGACGCCGAAAAGCGAAACCGGCAGCCAGCGCTTGTCCGTCCTACACGAACTGGGCCGGAATGACGTCTGTATCGCTCTTTGCGAAACCGCCAAAGCCATGGGCAAGCCCGTTCTGGATTGGGAAGGCGCTCGGGAGGCTGGGCAAAGATTTGTGGCCAACTCCGCCACGCATGAGTGGCAACGGGTCGATCCCGATGCGTTGATTGTGCTGGGCAATGCGCAGCCGTTATTGATCGAATATGAGCGAAGCGGCCGGGACAGCAAGTTCCAGAAGAAAATCCGGGCTATGCGCACGTATTTGGTATCGCGGCAGTGGCAGACCCGGTATGCCCGCGAACCGTGGATTGTGTATGCCATTCCGGCCGGCGTAGGCACCCAGGGGGTTTTAGGCGGCAGTTACGGAGGCATGGTGGTCCAAGCCGAGATGACGGGAGCCCGTAATTACCTATTGTTGGATGAAGACGCGTGGACTCAGGGTACCTGGATGGCGATGAAAGGCGATGGCACGGTAGTGAATTTTTGGTCGGTAGTAAGTCAGTAATTTGATTAACTTTTGCGTTTACCCCTTTGTCTAAAGAGATATTGTTGCGTTTACCCCCCTCCGTACCAAAGGTTCTCTTGCGTCGAATATCGCTCCTTTTGCCGTTGAGTTGCGTTTACCTCCCCATAAAAATCGTTATCCGTTGCGCTTACCCCCTAGCGCCAGATGTTCAGTTTTGCGTTAACCCCCCCTTCAGCGTGGCTTTGGTTGCGTTGATTCCCTGCCCGCAAACGCCGGAATGTGTTGTGCCGTCAGCGTTTGCGGGATCAGGGCGAGTCGTCACTAATCTTATAGAGAGGTGGATGAGACTTATTGAGTGACAAGGCCGTCGCTTCTCACGATGGTTTGTTCCTCCTGTCGGGAGATTGGCTTTTTTGTCCTCTGCGTTGCGCGCCTTAGGTGGTGCATGATCCGTCTCAGGCATGAGATTGTGCTGAGCGTGGGGCGGGAGTTCGACTGCTGCTGTTGATCATCTCGGTTTTCGACTTTCCGTGTCTTCCATGATGGCACGGGCTCCGCCCGTGCATTGTGTCGTGTCGGTATTCGTTTTCCGCTTGCGAACCGCTT
>JAKAAS010000570.1 GCA_021802225.1 Bacillota bacterium | reverse complement strand
CCCCATCGGCAGCATGCACAACTGTCGCTAGTGCCGTGAGGGCGGCATCTCCACCTAAGTCGTACTTGATGAGGAATGACTCAAACGAACAACGGCCGTCCACGTGTCCAAGTTCCGCCCCTGGCACGTCGTAGGGGATGGCCTGTTCCCGCTCGGCCACCGCCTGCACGTCGGCGGCGGGAACGTATAAAAACTCGGCATTAACGTCCACAAACCGCTTGATTAACCACGGACAAGCCACTCTGTCCACATTGGCGTTTTCTCGCGTAATCCATTTCATTGCATTCACCCTCTCTAGGAATGTAACCACGGTTACATCATAACGAGTGACGCACTTCGCTGTCAAGGCATTCCTAGGCAAATCGTGATAAAATATTGTTGCCAACAAGGAACTAGCGAGTGCTCGGAGAGGAAGAAGAGGGAGGGGGGCATCATACGTCAATGGATCTTGTTGCACTACCGTGTGCCGCCGACACCGAGTGCAGGACGGGTTCACGTTTGGCGTAAATTGAAAAATCTCGGTGCACTTTTGCTGCATGACTCAGTGTGGGTATTGCCTGATACGCCATGGACCTACGAACAATTTCAGTGGCTGGCCGATGAGGTCATGGCGTTGCATGGAGACGTTATGTTATGGCGGGCGCACTTGACACTGCCCGGCCAGGAACAGGACCTCGTGGACCGATTCATGGCCTTGAGCGAGCAGGAGTATCGGCCGATATGGGACGCCATCCAACAAGGAGCCCCCGACTGGCCTACGTTGTCGCGACAGTTTCAACAGGGACGGCAGCGGGATTATTTTGGGTGCTCCTTGGGACAGCAAATTTATGAGAAACTCAAACAAGCCCGAAAGGAATGAACCCCAATGCAGTGGCTCACGTGGGAAAATGTAGGGGTTGACCGGATGGCCAGTGCGTGGCTGATTGTGCGGTTTATTGATGGTGCGGCACAGTTTGCGTTCATCCCTGAACGCGCCCAGCCGGGAATCAGCGAAGCGGAGCCCTTCGACATCCCAGGAGCCCGCCTCTCCCACAGGCACGGGCAGAGTACTTTTCATACGATCCTAGATGAATACCGCCTTCAAGATCCCATCCTGGAACGTTTGGCGCATCTCGTCGATGAGGCCGATACGCTTCAGGAGGTGTCTTGGGAACCTGCCGCCGTGGGTTTGGACTGGGTGTGCCGGGGTCTGCGGAAGATCTGCCGGAATGACACAGAAGCTTTGCAAAAAGGATACGCCGTCTTCGAAGGCCTTTACGCCTATCTTGGCGAAGAAGGGCATACGCCCTACAATTGGCCGCCCACCCTCGCGGAACCACAGGAGCCGTCTTAAGCGCGCGTGGTTGAGACGGCAGGTGCACTAACTGTCCACTCGGGCCGACTTCATGTGTGAGGGACACCAATAGGATGCTGAGCCCTGTGGATGATGCGACCTCAAGCGGGGCGGCGGGCGGCTGGAGACTCGCTCAGGACGTGCGGATTCACCGCCCTGTCTGGGAGCGCTGTCCAACATGAGCACGATCGGCTGATACTCATCCGCTGTGGATTCATCCGGCTTCCACCGGTGCGTCGCCGAACCCAACCTATACGGCTGTTTACGGCGAATTTCATACGCATGTCGCGGACCGCCACCCTTGTGCTGGGAAAAATCGACCTCTACGGAGATTGCACGCAATGAAAAAGATCTCCGGCTTAGAGTACGCAAGAGATCCCGATACCTCCATAACTTTGTGAAAGTGTCTGGTGTACGAGAGCTGGGCTGTACGAAGTCACAGAATATAGGGCCGGGAAGTTCCGCATAGGGCTCAACCTAACAATCCCGTAAAGTTAATGAAGAGATCGCAGGGATTTAACATTCACATGTCAGTCTCGGGGAGAGATGTGGGCCACCACTTCCCGACATTCCCCCGAAGGAGCTGATGTGCTTCTCATGAAGACGCCAACCGCAATGAGACTCTGCGCACTCGGAGTGAGTAGTGGGTTAATATTAGCAGGATGTGGAACAACCGCGGCGGCCTCCTCCAATACTGTAGCGCCCTCTGGTCAAACAAAGACGGTCGTTACCTTCTGGGAATCGCACAGTGCCACGAATCAGCAAGGAGAGGCACTGGCTCAGATCGTCAAGCAATTCAACCAAACACACCCGTCCATCCAAGTGGTCGTGCATGTGACCCCGGCGTCTGCCAAGGCGCTGGCCGCAGTCCAAGCTGGCGACCCCCCCGTCATGGCAGAGATTGGGCATGCACCCCAATATGGCTATGAACGGGCAGGGGCTCTGGTGAATTTAAGCAGCCTCCCCCATAGTCACCTGGCAGGCGCATGGCCCGCCGTCTGGCAAGCAGAATTTACACCCCAGCACCAGCAATATTTGTTCCCGGTGGACATCAAGGTCGCGGAATTTTTCTACAATGCGACCCTTTGGAAACAAGCTGGCTTAACTCAAACGCCCACCACATGGGCCGAACTTATGCACGACGCTCAGGTGATTCAACAGAAGACGGGGGC
>JAKAAS010000569.1 GCA_021802225.1 Bacillota bacterium | reverse complement strand
GCTCCGAATCCCGGGTCCTGTTGAATCTCGGGGGGATTTCCAACCTGACCGTCCTCCAACCCTCCACGTCTATTGACTCGGTGACGGCGTGGGACGCCGGTCCCGCTAATATGATTCTGGATGGGCTTATGATGGCTGCTAGCCGCAACCTGGCGGTAATGGATGAGGGAGGGCGGCAGATGGCGCAGGGTGAGGTGAACCGGCGGCTGCTGCAGCAATGGCTGCGTCACCCTTATTTTGAGAAAGCGGCGCCCAAGTCCACAGGACGGGAGGAATTTGGCCAGACCTACGTCCAGAAGCTCTGGGAGGATGGGGTGGCAGCCAATGCGTCCTTGCCGGACATTTTGGCGACTGCCGGTGAATTGATCGCCGTGACCATAGGCCGTTCTCTGGAGCGGGTGACCAAAGGCCCAGTGGCCCTGATTGCGGCTGGGGGAGGCACCCATAACCGGGCGCTGATGGCTAAAATCGCGGGGCAACTCAATCTGGCCCGGCCGTGGCAGACCACCGGCGAGTATGGAATTCCCGAGGACATCAAAGAAGCTATGGCATTTGCTTATTTCGGCTGGCAGTTCACCGAAAACATCCCCATTAACATTCCCCAGGTGACAGGAGCGAGGCGGGCGCAGATTATGGGAACGTTTACCCCAGCGGGCGGTGCAGTCTGATGGCCACTGAATATCTTGATGTCTTTGATAGCCAACACCAGTTGGCGGGCTATGCCAGCCGGGAGGAAGTTCACCGTCTAGGACTATGGCATCAGACGTTTCACTGCTGGATTGGCGGGCATTACCAAGGACGGTTGGCCATTCTGGTGCAGCGCCGCGCCAAGGACAAGGCTAATCACCCAGGTCTTCTCGATATCTCCGCAGCGGGGCATCTTCAGCGGGGTGAGGGGCCGGAAGACGGCGTGCGGGAGATTGAAGAGGAATTGGGTCTCCATATTGGGTTCGACCACCTGCGGTTTGTGAATTTGAGCCAGGAGTCGTTCCGGACCGAGACGGAGTGGAACAACGAGTTTTGTTTTGAGTATGCCCATGTGCTGAACCGTCCCATCACTGGGGAGATGTTTTGCTTCCAGGACGCAGAGGTAGCCGCCCTATACGCAGCCGACCTGGAATCGCTAGAATCTCTGTTTGCCTCTCGGGAGCCGGCCATTGTGCTGCATGGATGGGAAAATGGTCCACGGCAACTAGTGCCCGTGGACCATATTGTTCGGTGTGGTGATTTTGTTCCGCGCTCCCTGGAATACTACCGGCGGTGGCTCAGCTGGTTTCGAGGCCGTGCGGGCAGCTAATTCAGCTGCTCCGTGGGCCGCACAATGATTTCATTGACCGAGACAGACTCAGGCTGTTCGACGGCATAGGCAATAGCCGCCGCGATGGATTGACTGGTGAGTGGCGCGCCTGGCACCCTGGCGCTTAAAGCCGCCAAGGCGTCTTGGTCGGTGATGGTCGTCAGGAGTTCTGTTTCCACGAGCCCCGGTGAAATAATTGTCGCGCGGATATGGTAACGGCCGGACACTTCCATGCGCAGCCCTTCCGTGATAGCGCGCACAGCGAACTTGGTTCCGCTGTACACCGCGCCCCCCATGCCAACCTTGTGCCCAGCGACGGACGAAATGTTGATAATGTGTCCGGCGTTTTGCTGCATCATCACCGGCAGGGCTGCTGCGATGCCGAAGAGCACGCCTTTGATATTGACATCGACCATGCGCTCCCATTCATCCACATGAAGCTTGTCCAGGTAGGACAGTGGCATGAGCCCAGCGTTGTTAATCCACACATCGATGCGTCCAAAACGCTCGACGGCAAAGTCCCTTGCTCTTTCTACGGTCCCGCGGTGTGTCACGTCAACCGGCACAGCGGCCGCTTCGTGACCGGCCGAGACGATTTCCTGGACGATTGTCTCTAGACGGTCAATCCGGCGTGCGGCCAAAACCACCCGTGCGCCGCGCGATGCCAACAACCTGCCGGTGGCCTCGCCAATGCCGCTGCTTGCCCCGGTAATCACGACCACTTTCCCTGAAACAGTATCCATGGATCCTCATCCCTTCTTGTATGCCCTAGACTATTTTACCGGAACAGAAAGGAAATTCCCAATGATGGAAGGTCGTGGGCTCGCGGCAATAGGCTACACTAAAAGGGGAGAAAGAAATGGGGCCTTGCATGATTTCTTAGAGGAGCCGGGAAGGAGTGGTATCGTGGCTGCAAATCCGTGGGTTTTAGGGATAGACATTGGCAGCACCCATGTCAAAGCGGTTGCGCTGGACCGCGGTGGAGAGCCGGCATACCGCTGGCAGAAGGCGCCCCAGTTGTTCGCAGGGACGATGGGAGCATTTGAACAGGATCCTTACGAAATTGAGCAAATGGTTAAAACGGTCATGGCCGAATGCCGGCAACAGGCTCCACTGTCGGCGGTTGCGTTCAGCATAGCGATGCATACTTTTGTAGTGGTTGACGAACGTGGACAGGCGCTGACACGGTCATGGACGTGGATGGACCGGAGA
>JAKAAS010000568.1 GCA_021802225.1 Bacillota bacterium | reverse complement strand
AAGGGCGATTGAGAAAGGAGAATTCCTGTGCCTTTTATCGCTTTCTTTAAAAAGACAAAGATTCACTGGTCCATTATTGGTCTTATAATAACAATGGTAATGCTATTTCCACTCTATTGGACAATTATTTCGTCACTAGAAACTAACTCTGAGATATTGCATTATCCACCGTATCTGTTCCCTCCTCTACCCAGCCTATCTGCCTATAGTGCAGTATTTCTTACGCAGTTGCCACATCTCGGTAGCAGCCTCATCATATCGTTGGGGTCGACGGCTCTTTCATTGGTTGTTGCTGTTCCGGCGGCATATGCCGTCGCCCGGTTTGATTTTAGATGGACTAACTGGCTTATTATCGCGTTGCTAATTTCCCAGATGTTACCTGGAGTGGCGTTAGCCAATGCTCTATTCTTGATATTTAATAAACTTCATCTTTTAAACAATTATTTTGGCTTAATGCTCACCGACTGCACGTTTTCTATTCCGTTCAACGTACTCATTCTTCGTGCATTTATGAAAACAATTCCTCGAGATCTTACCGAGGCAGCTTTGGTTGATGGGGCTGGTGATTGGAGAGCGTTTTTTAAGATTATTTTACCCTTAAGTAAAACAGGATTAATCACGGCCGGATTGTTCGCCTTCTTATTCGGATGGGGGGATTTTCTATTTGCGGTAACAATGCTTACCAAATCATCAATGTATCCCATCACGGTGAGTTTATACGACTATGTAAGCAGTTACAGCGAAGTGTGGAATCAAATGATGGCCACGGCGGTTCTTGCATCTATTCCCGCTGGGCTACTGCTTATTGCAACACAACGATATATTGTTGCCGGATTAACTAGTGGGGCAGTCAAGGGATAACCTTTAACACAAATACATACTGAGGAGAAAAAATCTATGGAAAGCATGCTGTATGCCGAATTTACACCGGTAAACTTGAAAGCAGTCACGATTAATGGAGAATTTTGGAACAATAAGATCCAGATGATAAGGGACAAGTCACTTCCCCATATCTATAAGTGGCTTGGAAATAGCGGACGCCTTGAATCTTTCAAGTTAATGCCGAACCCAGCACCCGAACCGCACATTTTTTGGGATTCTGATGTGTATAAATGGCTTGAAGCAGCTTGCTATGCATGGGCCACGGAACCTGAACCGTCGTTAAGAGAAGAGATTGACGAAACCGTGCAACTTATTTGTCGTGCGCAGCAAGCAGATGGCTATCTCAATGTCTATTTTTCGTCTGTTCATCCAGAACGACGGTGGACAGACTTGGAGGGAGGACATGAACTCTATTGTGCGGGACACTTATTTGAAGCAGCCGTCGCGCATTACGAGGCCACAGGAAACGAGCAGTTGATTACGGTGGCAAAAAATTATGCCGATTACCTATATAGGGTATTCGGTCCGGAGAACGGGAAAATTCATGGGTATCCGGGGCATGAAGAAGTGGAATTGGCGCTCATCAAATTGTACAGAGCTACCGAGAACAAGACCTACCTGGATTTGGCCACATATTTCGTCAATGAAAGGGGCACGTTTCCTAATTATTTTGATCGAGAACGGGAAGTGCGGACATATCCGGGATTTCAAGATACTCTCCGGAACCTTGTCGGGAACCCTCATGAATACAATCAATCGCATGAGCCCATACGGGAACAAACGGAGGTCGTGGGCCACGCAGTGCGTGCCATGTATCTATACACGGCCGTCGCGGATCTCTACTGTGAAACGGCCGATGCGAGTTTGTTAGAGACCTGTCGACGTCTGTGGCATCGCATGACCACCAAACGGATGTATCTGACAGGAGGACTGGGCTCTTCAGCCGCGAACGAAGGGTTCACCACTGACTATGACCTCCCATTGGAAACGGCCTATGCTGAGACCTGTGCGGCCATCGGCTCGGTGTTCTGGAATCATAGACTCCTCCAAATCCAGTGTGACAGTGCATATGCAGACCTGATGGAGCGTACGCTCTATAATGCCGTACTTGCCGCGGTATCTCTGGATGGTCGTCATTTCTTTTATGCCAATCCGATGGTAAGTCATGGTGAAAAGCATCGGCAGGAGTGGTTTGACGTGTCGTGTTGCCCACCCAATCTGGCCAGATTAGTTCTATCTTTGGGTCAATACGTTTATTCGCAAAACGCGGACGAGATTGCTGTGCATTTGTTCGTTCAATCCAATTTGAGCGTAACTATTCACGATGCTACGGTAGAAATCGCCCAGCACACAGCGTTTCCGCGGGGTGGTGAAACCGAGCTGGTGGTATCACTGCAACAACCTGATAGGTTTGGTGTACGCATCAGAGTACCGCATTGGAGCAGGGAAACTCAATTCTTGCTCAATGGGCAGCGGATCCATCCCCCTATATGTCATGGATATGCCTGTATTGAACGAGAGTGGCATAACGGGGATAGCGTGGTCGTGGGCTTTGATAAGCAGGCCACACGAATCTATGCCCATCCTGAGGTTGCCGATTGTCGGGGACGAGTGGCGTTGCAAAATGGATT
>JAKAAS010000567.1 GCA_021802225.1 Bacillota bacterium | reverse complement strand
TAATCACGGTCGTCGCGCCGAGGCCGCCGATGGACTGCACCAGAAGCCAAAACATGAAAATTGCCCCGAGGAGCGGCCAGAGCCCAATAAACACCAGGTTGGCGACGGATCGGAACAGCCACGCCCGGTATGCCACGACAACGGCCAACCCCGCCAGCCCATAATAAATGGCAATCTGCAGTCCGATGGCGTTAATGGCGTCCGTCATGATCGTGCTCACCGACCCGACGAAATTGGAAAAAACAAAGAGCACCAGTGACACGACCCCCACCACAATGCTGGCAATCCACGGCGTGCGCCAGCGAGGGTGGATGGAACCGAAGACTTTGGGCAAAGTGCCGTCGCGGCCCATGGCAAACAGTGACCGCGTCACCTGGATTAGCGACGTCTCCAATGTGGCAATCGTGGAGAGCATGACGGCGAATGCCAGCAGGGTGCCGCCTACTCCCGGCCAAATTTGCTGCCCGAGCACGGACAGCACATCGCCGCTGTTGGCGTTGATCACCTTGGTCGTCAGAGTCATATTTGTCGCCACAGTGAAAAACTCAAACAACAGAAACAATACGATGACACCATACACGCCGCCTTGGCCCGGCAGTTTTTTGGGGTTTTTGGTTTCCTCGTTCAGGTTCGCGCTCACATCCCAGCCCCAATAATAGAAGGCCGCCACCAATCCCCCTGCGGCAAAACCGCTGAGGCCATGAAACCGTGTCAGGGAAAACCACGACCAGGAAAAGGGAATGTGGGTCGCGACGGTGGAATGAATGATGGCTAAAAGGACAAACAGCAGCAAAATCGCCATTTCCACAGCGGACATCATCCACTGCACCCGGGTGGTAATGCGGATCCCGATCAACACCATGACGGCCATCACCAAAAACCACAAGCCTCCCACAATGGTCACCAGCGTCACATTATTGCCCCATGCGGGATTGAACAAGGCCAGAGTCACAGAACCGGCCGGCAGCGAGCCAGCCACCATAAACAAGGTGGATGCGACCAGCAAGGCCCATCCAGCAATGTACCCCAAAGCGGGGTGCAGGGACCGCCCGACCCAGGCATAGCTGGCCCCGGCATTGGTCTGCATCTTCCCCAGATACATGAACGCCCACACAATGCCAAACATGGGAATACCGCAGTACAGCAGGGCAGCAGGCCCTTGCGTGGCAACGGCGCCAATGAGCACGGCCGTCGACGCGGCAATCGAGTAAGCGGGCGCACTGCCCGCAATCGCCATGACGATGGCGTCAAAACGGCCTAACACATTGGCATCCAAGCCGAGTGGCTGGCGACTCTTCATATCACGCCTCCTTTTAGATGGGGATCCTGCCTAGGATGGGACGGCTAAGGTCTCGTCCAATGCTTGCAGGACATAGTCGATTTGCGGGTAACTAATCGAGTAGGGCGGCTCAATGCGGATGACTTGCGCATTATTCAGCGTGCCGCCCACCAGCACCTTGCGCTCAAAGAGACCGCGGGCCACCTGATAGCCGGTTTCGTGATTGACGAACTCCATGCCCATCAGCAGTCCCAGGCCCCGGGCTTCGCGCATCAAATCAGGGTAGCGGCTTTGAATGTCTTGCAGCCCGCGCAGGAAATACGCACCTTTTTCCGCGGCAATGCCCGGAACATCTTCGCTGATAATCACGTTGATGGCGGCAATAGCGGCGGACGCCACCATTGGATTGCCTCCAAATGTGGATGAGCCGAGGATAAAGGGATTGTCTTCCATCTTGCTCCACCATTTAGGCTGGGCCACCATCGCTGCAATCGGGGCCACCCCTCCCCCAAAGGCTTTCCCCAGGGTCATGATGTCCGGCGTGACCCCGACGTGGTCAACGCCAAAGAGCTTGCCCGTGCGGCCCATTCCGGTCTGCACCTCATCCACGATTAGCAAGCACTCGTAGCGGTCGCAGATCTTGCGCAGGTCGGGCAAGTAAGTGGCAGGCGGAATATTGACGCCCCCTTCGCCCTGAATGGGTTCAACAATGACACCAGCAACGGTTTCGCCCGTCAGTACCAGCTCGCGGATGGCTTCTTCAACAGCGGCCGCATCTCCATAGGGCACGTGCTGGAAGCCAGGCACCAAAGGCAGGTAGGGCTGACGAAAAAGTCCCTTGCCCGTCGCCGAAAGTGATCCCATCGTCTTGCCGTGAAATCCTTTCTCTGTAGCAATGAACCCTTTCTTGCCCGTCGCCAGGCGCGCCAGTTTGAGCGCCATTTCGTTGGCTTCAGTCCCAGAGCTCACCAGATAGGAATGGCGCAGATCACCTGGGGTAATCATGGCTACCAGTTTGGACAGATACCCGCGCAGAGGGTCAATCAGTTCCTGGCTGTGCAAGGCCTGCCTGTCCAACTGGCGCCTCACGGCCTGCACTACCCGGGGGTGGCGGTGGCCCAGCAGATACACTCCATAGCCACCCAGACAGTCGATATATTCTTGTCCATGGATATCCCGAAGCACGGCTGCCTCATCCGACCATTCTGCCACAGACACGTCATCCGAATAAGATTTGC
>JAKAAS010000020.1 GCA_021802225.1 Bacillota bacterium | reverse complement strand
CCGGGCAGCTTCTCATTGAGCCCCATGGTGGTGTCGATGGACTGGCCGTTCTGGATGGCTGCCAGGCTGGCCCCGTTGCCCAGATGGGCTACCACTATCCGGTCTGTGGAACTCGGGGGCAGCTGGCTGACGATATACTCGTAGGAGAGGCCGTGAAATCCGTATTTCCTGACGCCTTCATGCCAGAGATTGCGGGGGAGGGGAAGTCTGGCCGCCACTTCAGGAATATGGCGGTGAAACGCGGTATCAAAGCACGCGACTTGGGGGATGTCCGGAAAATGCTGGGAGACCGCGTCGACGGCCCGGGCTTCGGCAGGGAGGTGGAGGGGCGCAAACCGGAAGTAGTTGCGGATGTCCGTCCGGAAAGCCTCGTCAATCAGCTGGTGGTCGATATACTTGGGCCCTCCCGATACGAAGCGGTGGCCTACACCCTGAGGCCGGGGCAATTGGTAGACATCCAGCAAACCGAATAAGGCTTTGACCGCATCGGCGTGGTGGGCAAACGCTCCGCTCTCATCGTGCAGGGTCGCGCGCGGGGTCTTCAGCCAGATGCGTCCGCTGGGCAGTCCAATGCGTTCGGCTGCCCCGCCAGCAATGAGGTCGGCCTGCGCATTCCCGCCGGTGTCGTGGCGGACTTGGTACAGCGAAAACTTGAGGGAAGAGGACCCGCTGTTCAGGGCCAGTACAGGCATGCTGGTGGCGGATATGGGCTCCATGACTATTCCTTCTTTCAGATCTCTGCAATGGGATGATCCTAGCATTTCCTTCACCTTAAGGCTTTTTCCCCCGACTTGTCCAATGCTTTGCATTCCGGTTTGGCCGGGAGAGGCAAAAAGGAGCGTTTGGCAAGGGGGCATTAGTCCATCTGGACCTTACGGGCAGTATTTTATGGGCGGTAAAGTGGATATATAAGGCATTCGGACGATGTCGAACCGGATGTGCGATTGAAGAAAAGAGGTGAGCAATCCATGCTGAAAAATGTGGCAGTAGCGGTGGACGGCTCTCCAGCCAGTCTTGAGGCGTTGCAGTGGGTCGCCCAGTGGCTGGGAGGGGACGGGCAGATCATCGCGGTCGATATCAAGGACCCCAGTCTGTTTTACCGCAAGCGCACGCAAGCGGCCCAGGGCGGGGACCTGGATGTCGATGAAGCAGATTTTTTGCGGGAATGGGAGCATAATGCCCAAAAAGTACAAGAGAAGGCCCTGCAGATCGCGACTCAGGCCGGGGCGCACCTGGAGTGGCAGACGGTGCCCGTCTCCTGGAATCACAATACCCCCGCCGCAGCCTTTTATGATTATGCCTGCCAGCGCCAGGCGGATGCTCTGGCGGTCGGCCGCCACCATGGTTCGGTGCTGGTGGAAGGGCTGTTCGGCAGCTTCCCCCGCTGGCTGATCACCCATTCGGACCGCGCCGTCATTGTCATCCCGCCTTCAGATTCCCGTTAGGGACATTCCCATATCTCCAAAATGCGGCAGCCAGCCCCAGTGGATCCGGGGGCCGGCTGCCGATTGGCGTCACGGTTCGGGCGGGACCATGAAGGTCACCACAGACTGTCCGGGGTGGCCAGCTGGCTGGCTAGGTGGGTCAGAAAGTGAGCGGCATCCGCGCCAAAGACGACGCGGTGGTCACAGGTCAGGGTGCATTCTGCCGAGCCGTCCGAATCCATGGCGGCTACGGCCAAAATGGCGCTGGCTCCTAAAGGCACAACCGCATCAAACTGTCTGACGACAGGGTAAACCCCTAGATTGGACAGATAGAAGGTAGCGCCGGAATAGTCTTTGGGACCCAACCGGGCTGACTTCGTCTGGCTAAGGAGATCTTTCCACGCACTCTGGAGATCGGCCAAGGATTTACCGCCTGCGTCGCGGAGGACCGGCGTAATCAGACTGTCCTGCGCTTCCACCGCAATTCCCACGTCAATCCGGTCCCGGAGGGCTAGCCCGCCGTTGGTCCACACGGCATTGAAACGGGGATAGGCCTGAATTGTAAAAGCGCAGGCTTTGCTCAGCGCTACGGTCAGGCTGACCTGCCGGCTGGCCGCCTGATGCTGCAGCTCGCGGATGGGCAGGCGCGCCGTCACCCTGAACGAGGGGGTGGCGGATGCGGCCATCATCGTGCGGGCAACCGCCTCCCGGCTCTTGGTGGGGGCTTCCAGACGGTAGGGCGGCCCGTAATTCAGCGGGGGCTGGGCAGGTGCGAGCAGCGCCGCCACAATCTCCGGGGCCTGCACTTTCCCGTCCGGGCCGGGAACAACCTGAGCCATGTCGATGCCCAAATCAAATGCCAGAGCGCGTGCGTAAGGCGAGGCCGCGTGACCTTCCGAAGGTCCGCCCGGAAAAGCTTGTGGGACCGGTACGGGTTCTGCCGGGGCCGCGGGACTGGGCTCTGCGGCAACTGGAGGCGTGGGAAAGGGCTCTGCGGGCAGGGAGGGCTTCGGCGGTGGCGACACCGGGGGAGCTTCAGAAGCGGGCGCCGGGTCTGCCGGAGCGGTCTGGCCGGCTGACGCGGCCTCTTCGGCTGTGTCAGCCAGGTAGCCGATAACCTGTTTCACAGGAATATCCTGATCCACGGGAGCCAGAGGCCCGGCCAGGTAGCCGTCGCTGAAAGCTTCGACTTCCAGGACGGCCTTGTCTGTCTCCACTTCGGCGACAGCGTCTCCTTTGCTGACCTTGGCACCGATAGATTTGACCCACTGGGTCAGGCGGCCTGTGGCCATGGTGTCTGAGAGGACCGGCATTAAAATGGGGTGCTTCATGAGGTTTGGCTCCTTTCCAGCAGCATTTTTCTGGCTGCCAGGACAATGTCGGCGGCATGCGGAATGGCGGCAGATTCGAGGGCGGCATTGAACGGGATGGGGATGTTCATGCCGGCCACCCGGGATACCGGCGCATCCAGGGAGTAGAAGCAGCGTTCCTGCACCGTGGCCGCCAATTCCGCGCCAGCGCCTGCAAAGCCGCTGTCCTCTTCCGCGATGATCATGTGGTGGGTTTTTTCCACCGACTGCTGCAGGCAGTTCCAGTCGATCGGAGAGAGGCTGCGCAAATCAATCACTTCCATAGAGATGCCCGATTCTTTCAGTGTCTCGGCCGCAGCCAGCGCCTCCGCCACCATGAGCGAATACGCGGCGCAGGTGATATCTGTCCCTGGCCGGCGCACAATGGCCCGGTGCATGGGAGGGGCCTTTGCATCCAGGTCGACGGCTCCTTTGGAGAAGTAAAGCAAGTCGTGTTCGAGCACGATAATCGGGTCATCGCTGCGGATGGCCTGGCGCAGCTGCCCATAAGCGTCTTGCGGAGTAAAGGGCACGGCTATGCGCAGGCCGGGCACATTCATCAGGGTATGTTCGAGTCTCTGCGAATGCTGGGCGCCGAGCTGCTTGGCCACCCCGCCTGGCATTCTGATCGTCAGGGGCACGGGAAACTGCCCCCCCGACATAAAGGGAATTTTGGCGGCGAGGTTGACGATGGAGTCCAGGGCCAGAAGAGCAAAGTTTACGGTCATGATTTCAATCACGGGCCGGAGCCCTGTCATGGCAGCGCCTACACCCAATCCCGTAAAGCTGTTTTCAGAGATCGGAGTGTCACGGACTCGCAGTTCCCCGTATTTAGCCATGAGATTTTCTGTCGCACGGTAGGTGCCCCCATACAGGCCCACGTCTTCGCCCATCACAAACACGTCAGGATCTTCCTCCATCGCGCGGTCTAACGCGATATTGACCGCCTGCCAGTAAAACAGGTCTTCATCCATTTGCCATTCCTCCTTGCCTTGCGCGGTTCTCGCCGCGGGTTCGTGCAAAAAACCGGATATCTTTCATCAGAAGAGGACTTCATGGGCATGATTCTGATTGGCCAGAAAAACCGCATCATCCATGGTCAAGCTGGGACTGGACTGGGCGAAAGCCACCGCCTCGTCAAGAATCTGCTGGATTTGAGCTTTCATCGTCGCGACATCTTCCTCCTGCCAGTGGCCCGCGGCAAATCCCTTGTCGATATGCTGCTGGATCACGTCCATCGCCGGGTCCGAGGCTTGTGCGCTTTTAGAGGGCGGGTTGTGGCGGGCCAGTTCCCGTGTGGCGAGAAGGATGGGATCTTGCCCGCCAAAGGCGCGCACTTCCGCTGGCGGGCGGTAGGCGCCGGGGTCGGCCATCGAGTGTCCGCGGTAGCGGTAGGTCTGAAATTCGAGCAAATACGGGCCCCCTCCGGCACGGATGCGGTCCAGCGCGCTGTGGGTGTGCGCATAGACTTGCTCGACGTCCATGCCGTCCACCTGTTCGGCGGGAATGGCGTAGGACGCAGCCCGCTTGTAAACATCCACGACAGCCGAGTGGCGGTGGATCTCCGTGCCGATTTGGTAGTGATTGTTTTCACAGATGAATAGGACCGGAAGCTTCCATAAAGCGGCCATATTGAGAGATTCATGAAAAGTGCCCTGATTTACGGCGCCATCCCCGAAATAGCACAGGACCACTTCCGGCAGGTGGCGGTACAAAATGGAATACCCGATGCCTGCCGCGATAGGAAATGTCTCACCAACGATGGCGTAGCCGCCCATGAAACGGCGCTCCTTGTCAAACAGATGCATGGAGCCGCCCATTCCACGGCTGACACCTGTGCTCTTGCCGTACAGTTCGGCCATAATTTTTTTGGGCTCAATATCCCGGATCAGCGCATGCACATGTTCGCGGTAGGTGCTGACAATATAATCTGAAGGCTCAGCTGCTCGAATGCTGCCCACCGCTACTGCCTCTTCCCCAGGATACAGGTGCAGGAAGCCTGCAATATGTCCCTGTGTGTATTCTTGGGCGGCCCGTTCCTCAAATGCCCGGGCTAACAGCATGTCGTACAAAAATCCCTGCAGTCGCTCATGGTCCATGATGATTCTCCTTTCCATCCCACAGTGTTGTTAGTGCGGTTATTCACCGGAGGCGTGTGGGGCCTCTAATGGCGGTGCCGGGTCCTGCGCTCAGGTCTGGGAACCTTTAGGGCTGTTGCCGGGCATGCATCAGCACAGCCAGCGCGGCCGATACCAAGCGGGCTCTGGGAGGGTCTGAGCGGGACGTGAGGATAATCGGCACTTGCCCTCCCAACACGATGCCAGCTAAAGTGGCCTGTGCCAGATACTCCAGGTCTTTGACGAGAATGTTGCCAGACACCAGGTCGGGCACTAGAAGAATATCCACATCGCCGGCCACTGCGCTGCGGATTCCCTTGATTTGCGCCGCTTTTAAGGAGACGGCGTTGTCAAAGGCCAGAGGCCCGTCAACCAGAGCATGGGCAATTTGCCCACGGTCAGCCATTTTCGACAGACAGGCCGCATCCATGGTGGAGGGAATTTGCGGGTTGATCACTTCGACAGCAGACAGACAGGCGGCCTTCGGCTCATCTATCCCGAGAAGGCGGAGAAAATCCACGGCATTTTGCAAAATCTGCGCTTTATCCATTAGGGAAGGACTGATATTGATGGCGGCGTCCGTCACGCAGAGCAGCTTGGGATATGTCGCCAAATCGGCGACAAACACGTGGGACATGCGCTCGCGCGTGCGCAGCCGAGCCAAGATCGGGTGCAGAAATGCATCGCTGTGGATGTGGCCCTTCATCACTGCCTGGGCGCTTCCCGTGGCCACCAGGTCCACGCCTTTCTCGGCGGCTTGTCCATCGGTTCCGGCATCCACTATCTGGAAGTCGGGACACGAAGCCATGGTGGCCAGGATGCCCTCAATCCGCTTGCGGTCCCCAATAAGGATGGGTTCTATTATTTTTCGCTGCTTCGCCTCGCAAGCCGCTTGCAGGACATATTCCTCAGCCGCGTCCACCACCGCTACTGGCAGGGGCGGCAAGTCATGCACCGCATCGAGCAGTGCGTCAAAGTTCTTGAACAATGGGTGTGCACCTCTCTTGCCGGTTATCAATAGCGACTGCCAGGCCCAAAATGCACTCTAGCGCCTCCAGGAAAGGATATCGCCCCTTCCCGGGCAAAACGGGCTGGGCACAGACCTACTTGATGAGATCCAAGGTCGGTGCGCAGCGGCCTGACACCACTATCATACTCCATTGTCCAGTATGGACCGGGGCGCTGCAGGCGGTTAGGCCCGAATGGACCAAATGGTTCCGCAAGGCCAGACCCTCCGGGGCTACTCTGAAGAGCTGAAGCAGACCCGGGGCGTATGAAAGGACCCAATAGCGGACAAACCAGGGCCGAATGGCTATGGCGGGCAACCAGGCGGCGGGCTAGGCTTGAACTTGACAGAGACTATGACCCCAACGCAAGGAATGCGGCAAGAGAGGTCCTGCTTTTGTAATCTGCGCTCCCGGGGGGATGATGATGCGCTATTTTGTCCGTATTCGCCTGGCAGGAGGCATACGTTGGAAAACGGTGGAGGGGATTTCTGCGTCAAAAGTAGCCCACGACGTACTCACCCACCTGAACCCGGCCGTTGCTGCGGTGATGGTGTGCCGGGCGGACAGCGTTGAAGATACTTTTTCTGACTGCAACATGGAAGCGGAAGAGTCCCGAACCTATACCCGCGAAGAAGTGCTAAGGCGCTGAGACGGGAATGCTAATGCTGGCCGAGAATCTGGCTCATTTCCCGGCACGGCAAAAAGAGGCGGACGCCCGGAATACAGAGGGCAAGCAATTGCAGATGCGTGTGGCTCTTCTGGGCGGGCCGCGATTAGCGTGCCGAGGGGTTCGATGGGGCTTCCTTGTTCCTCTAAGTCCGCACGTATCTCGCCATAGACGACCATGATATCGATAGTGAGATTCGCGATGTCTAGAGGCAACAAGAATGCCTCTAGAGCCGCCTGATTTCGCTTCTTCTGCTGACTCTTTGCCACGCCGTACTGCAGCTCAGCCACGGTGACCGCAGAAGACCCCGATTTCGGCCGTACGAAACCCGCGCATTCGGTTTAGCAAGGTGTCTGAGCGGCTTTTGATGAGATAGATGCAGATGCTGGTATCCAACATGTACCGCATTAAGGCAGGTCCTCACGCGGTTTCTGCTCCGGTGGCTGGGGACGTTCTGACATGTAATCGTCCGAGAATAAATCCAACGCTCTAGCCAGCGAATCCCACGCACCATCCGTGGGCAACAATACGACTGCGGTGCCGACACGTTTCACAAGCACTTCCGAGCCCTCAAATCGGAATTGCATGGGCAGGCGTACCGCCTGACTCCCTCCGGACTGGAAAATCTTCGCTCGCTCCACGACACCCTCCGCGAAACAAGACTATGGTATATATCTGGTATATACATCACACCTAGGAATGCAATTTGCCCAGACACGACCCCATCAATAAGAGCACGCGCTGGCCCAAGACGCCGCCTAACGTGCTCGATTGGAATAGCTTGGGTCCATGGGATCTGGGTCCAGTGGATTCCGCCACCGGTGGTGGGTTCACCGGAGTGCGATGCCCCCCTCCAAAAATAATTGCAGACTCCCTATAAATAACTAAGTTTTTCTTGTTCCGAGAATAAACTGATATATAATAGGAACAGAGTTAGAATAGGCCCTTAGAACTAGTGCTGAGGAATAGCAGCGGGCCACCTCATTCCTGCGGGAGGGAAATTGGCGATGGTGATGCTGATCTTGGTCTTGGCTTTTTCTCCAGTGCTCGTGGTCGTGTTCGGGCGGTATGCGTGGAATGGCTTTTGCCGCATGGTCTGGGAAGCTCTGGTGCATCCTTCCGAACGTGTTGTCACTTTGCCGGCGGGCTGGCGGAGAGTGGCTATCCGGTTATTCCGCCCGCCACACAAGGAAGCCCCTGTTCTCCAAAAACACGTCTCCTGATAGTGCGACAGAGGCGTCCGCCGGGGCAGGAAGCCTCTTGCCCGATCAACTATTTAAGCTGAGACCGGGGCACGAAATACACCGTCTGCGTGTAAATGCTGCCGAGAATGGGATCGAGGACAGGGTGTCCCGCAGCCTGGTCGTACCACGGATTCCACCCGTATTTGGCGGGGACGGCCATAATGCCTCCAACCACACGCTCGTGCCGACTTAGAATAATTCGCAGAGCAGGACCATCAGGTCCCCAGATGGACCCAGTGCCGGGAGCGAATTTTTTAATTTGGAAGTACGGGATGACGTGGGTCCCATTGGCCTTCTTGAACTGGTCGAAGCTGCTCAGGTCGGAGGGCACATTGGCGGCCATGGTCGGGGTTATTTGCGCCGGTGGCACGAACATCAGGTGCTGACTATATATGGCGCGGCCCGCATTGTATTCAGTGGTTTTGGGATCCATCCAGCTCTGATAGGGAAGTGTGGAGGGAAATGTCTGCTCCATGCCGACCACTTGGCGGTGATTGTTCACCATCAGCACCAAAGACGGCGCCAGGCGTCCTTCGTGAATGCCCATGCCTGCGGTCCAGCCGCTGAGCTTCTTGTAATCCATGACGTCCGAGTTCAGGTGCTGCACAGTGGTAAAGGCTGGCAGGCGGCTGCCAGTTGGAGCCGTTGCAGGCTGCACTGGCGATGCGCTGCACAGGGACAGGGCCAGCGCGATAATCGATGGATTCATACAAGCGAACCTCCTCGCAACAGGATAGGCTCAGTGTGCGCAAGGTCCGCTTTTCTATGCATGTGCTCTCTCTAGAAGGGGGGTCACGCCGAAGACTTTGTCCATGCAGGCAACTCCAGAGGCACGCCGTGGTTGGGGGGCATCAGCAGATCCCGGCGCGAGACTTGGGCCGGGACGGGGTTGAGAATTAAGTAGCGGGGCGCCCACCTTTGATCCCACTGCCAAATCCCCACCAGTTCTATCCAGCCCGAAGTTTTAGCGTGGAGGAGCAGCGCTAAGACAATCGTTCTGTCCCTGGGCTGCATAGCCATCATGAAACCGCTGACCGCACCGGCTTTTCCCTGCTCCTGACTCCAGGACCCCGCCGGGGTCACGGTGACCGATTTCGGCGCTGGACCGTTTTGCTGGAGGCGCCGGCCCCATTCCAGCATGGTTTGCCAAGGGGTAGGCAAAAGAGAGAGCGTGGGAGAATTCAAAGACGCGGTATCCCACTGGACCCCTCCGGGGGTGCTCTGCCCAAACCACACTTTGTTCCCCTGAAGCAACGGCCAAATCCACCAGCTCTGCTGGGGGGACTTGGGGTTGGCCACAATCCACGGGCTCCACCCCTGATGGTTGTGGAGGGCTTTGGGAATCCCGTCCGCGACCCAAGAAGCAGTCCATGCAGACTGGGCATCTGGAGCGAACCCGGCGGCTGCCACCGGTTGTGACAAGCTGGGCGCGCGGCTTGCGGACACCAGATGCCAGGACCACGCAGCGCCGCCTGCGAGGACCACCCCTAGGAGGATTTTTGACCAGGTTTTCATCAGCAGATCTCCCGTTGTCTAAGATGGATAAAAATAGCGATAGTGAACGGACGCCATGCAGATGCTGAGCCCGGATTACCGATAAGGATTGTATATTTTATGATAGCATTTTTATGTGCGCGACTTTGGGCCGCTTCCCCCAGGCAATTCAAATATCTCACGTAGGCACACGGGACTGCGGGCGGCCAGCACCTGAGCCTTTACACTTCCCTGAAGCCGATTCCCGCTAAGTCCAGACAGGGTAAAGGCCTAACCGCAGGCCGTGATATTCCAGGCTGCTACCGAAGTTGTTGCACCCAGCCCGGCGCCGGGGCTGGGCGGTCTGAAGGGGAGGACCCACCGGTTTGGAGCGCCAGCGCGGCCGCGCCGGGACCCCGGCCGCCTAGCCTTGCAGGCGGATGTACTGCTCAATGGGCAAGGCAAATACGGTGGCGCCTCCTATGGTCACGGTGGTTGGCGAGGCATAAAAGTCGTGATGCAAGGGGACGTGGCCAGAATGGCCGAGAGCTTCTCTCTGGTGGCTGTGCTCGTGGACGCATGCCAGGATTTCTGGCACCTTCTGCCTGTTGGTGCCGATCATATAGGTGGTGTTCCCCTGGTCTAGAAAGGCGCCGCGGGATGCGAACTGAGTAAAGGCAGCCGGCAGCGCACGCAGGGCTTTTGAGAGGGCCCGGGCGTCCTGAGACTGGATAATGATGATGAGCAGAGTGTCCACACTGTCGGCAGGCATAGCGTACCCCTCCTTGTTTTGTATGTGCCCCCTATCATATAGGACATTGGCCCCGAAGAAAACTAGGAAGATGCTGAAACGAGGCCGGAAATCCCCGACAAAAACTTCGGCGGGAGAGGGAGATTTCGGCGGGTCCAGTCAGTTTGCGCCAAGGCCGGTGCTGCCTTGCTGCAGCAAGAACATGTTGTAGTACAGCCCCTCGTGGGCCAGCAGCTGCTGGTGGGTTCCCTGTTCGACGATCTCCCCATGGTGCAAAACGAGGATCAGGTCGGCATCTTGAATGGTGGAGAGGCGGTGGGCAATGGCGATGGTGGTGCGCCCGTGGCGCATTTTTTCCAAGGCCCGCTGGATGGCATCTTCCGTTTCCGTATCCACACTGGCGGTCGCTTCGTCGAGAACCAGAATGGCGGGGTTCATGGCCATTGTGCGGGCGAACGAGACGAGCTGGCGCTGGCCCGTGGACAAGGTGGCCCCCCGCTCGCCGATGGGGGCGTGGTAACCCTGGTCAAGGGCCTCGATGAATCCGTCCGCCTGCACAAAGCGCGCAGCCCCCGCGACCTCGCTGTCGGAGACAAAGGTGTTGCCGAGGCGGATATTGGAGGTGACGTCGCCAACGAACAAGAAGGGGTCTTGCAGTACGAGCCCGATTTTCCTGCGCAGTTCATGGTCGGAAAAGTAGCGCAGGTCGGTGCCGTCAATCGTGATCCGCCCCCGCTCCACAGGGTAGAACCGCATCAGGAGATTGACGGTAGAGCTTTTCCCGCTGCCCGTGTGCCCGACGATGGCCACAGTCTGACCCGGCATTGCCGTAAAGCTGATATGCTTCAGCACATCGGTGCGGCCGTCATAGGAGAACGACACATCTTCAAAACAGACACGCCCTTCATGTATCGCCGGATGGTCCGTGCCTTCCTGTTGGGGGGCGGTGTCGGGATTGTCCAAAATTTGGAACACGCGTTCGGAAGAGACCATGGCCTGCTGAAAAAAGTTGAGGCGCTGGAGCATGCTGTTCACCGGCTCGAAGAATCGGCTGAGGTAGGTGACAAAGGCGTACAGCACACCGATGTTGACCAGGTGCGAGAAGGAGCGCTCGCCGAAGTACCATAAGATCAGCATGAGCGCCAGCAGGTAGATGCCGTCCATCAAGGGGCGCAGAAGCAGGGCATTGAGTTGCATGTTGCGGAAGCGCACCCGGCGGTAATCGTTGTTGATTGCTCCGAATTCGCCCCGCAAGCGCTCTTCCTGACGCATGGCTTGAATGACGGACATCCCCTGCAGGGATTCATTGAGCTTGGCGTTCAGCAAGGAGAGGCGCTGCCGGGCCATGTGAAACACGGGGGAGGTCACCTTGCGGTACAGCATCATAATCAAGGCGGTCACCGGCATCAACACGAGGCAATAGGCTGCCAGCCGGGCGTCAAGCGCAAACATGGCGATGAGGATCCCCACGAGGACAGTAATGTTTTGCACAAAAGTGGAGAGGACGGTCATGAACATCTGCAATATCGCTTCGGTGTCATTGGTCAGCCGGGAAACGAGCACTCCGACGGGCGTCCGGTCAAAGAAAGCTAGGGAGAGCGTCTGCACTTTGTCAAACAGTTCCACCCGCAAATTCTGGATGATGTCCAGAGCCAAAACTTGGAAGAGGAGCAACTGGGCGACATTGAAACCCGCCGTCAGCAAGACCAGCAGCATATAGCCGCCCCCCAACAGGATCATGGCCTTTTGGGGGAAGTGGCGGGGAATCAGGTAACCATCAATGAAGATCTTGATA
>JAKAAS010000566.1 GCA_021802225.1 Bacillota bacterium | reverse complement strand
CCGGCCGGTCGCTTTCGAGACAACAAATTTGTAAAATCCTTCGGGTTCCCCCCGAATCAGGGCCCAGTCTTCGGCCTTCATGGCCCGCTGTTCCTCGTAGACGGCCAATCCTTGCTGCCGGGCTACGGCTGCGGTGAGTCCCACCGACATGGTGGCTGGCCGCGAAAACACCGTTAGGGGCATTTCTTCCGGTCGGAACGGTTCCGCCGTCGATCCTGCTGAAATCATCTGAGCCACCATATGACTCATGCGCTCCGCCGCATGCAGCAGCATCGACTGCCCATTCACGTCGCCCGGGGCATATACATGCGGCACGTTCGTCTGCATGCGCCCGTTGACAATAATTCCCTGAGGCGTGGACTCCACCCCGGCGTGGTCCAGCCCCAAAGCAGGCGGCAGGCAGGGAATCCGTCCCAGCGCGGCTAAAACCCGGTCTGTCGTCCACGTCACGGGCGCACCGCTCGGTCCCCTGCCCTGGACCACGAAGCGGCCGTCCTGAGGGACAATGGTGTCGACGGACGTGTCGAGGACGATCTTCACCCGCTGCGCCAACCGTTCGGTCAGCATGCTCACAATTTCCTGGTCCATCGAAGACAGCAGCGTGTGTTCTCGTTCAATGAGGGTGACCTGCACGCCCAGGTCACTCAACATGGAGGCCGCTTCGACTCCGATATAGCCGCCTCCCAAGATGACGATGTCGTGAGGGAGCGCGGTAATAGCGTCCTGCCACGCGAAGAGGTCATGACTAGTCCAGGCATGTTCTAATCCCGTGATGGGGGCCGACTCCGTAATCGATCCGGTCGCGATCACGAGGTCCTGGCCGGTGACGGTCTGCTCCCTGGGGCTTCCGTCTTCCTGATAGATCACCTTCACTCGGTGGGCATCGACCAGTTGTCCTTCTCCCCGCAGCACCGTAATGCCGGCCGTGGTGCGGATGGTTTCCGCATGCTGGGAGTACCGGGCACTTTGGACCTGATCTTTGTAGGCGCGGATGGCACTCCATTGGGTGGGCTGAAGAGACGCGGACACGCCAAAAAACTGCGCTCCAGCAATTTGGTGCTGCAGGACGCTCGCTTCGCGCACGGCCTTCGACGGGACGCAGCCATCATAGAGGCAATTGCCGCCCATCGTGCCGTGGTGGTCAATCATGAGCACGGTTTTGCCACTCGCCGCTAATCGGAAGGCTGCGGGATATCCTCCGCCTCCTCCCCCAATGACGATGACAGCATAATGGTCCATCAACATGTTCGTTATCCCCCTTCTGCCATGAATGTGTGCCGGAGGCCCCGGTCTTTACTCTTTATTGTGTATTTTACCGACATTAAAGGCTGGATGAGCGTGCGCGTGCGCTTGGCGATTATTTTAGCCCAAGCGGTTATGATCATTCCGTCTTTCCTGCTCCCCTTGGCGTCTTCTTATCCGGTCGTCATTGTGTTGCGGTTCGTCCAGGGACTATGGTTCATCGAACTGGGCCTGGCGACGGTGCAATTGAAAGGCTGGTTTCGCCAGTCGCAGATTGCCCTGGCACTCGCTGCCCCCTTATCGGCGCTCGTCGTTGGGTCGGCCATGGGCGGGTTACTGGAAAAGGTGCTGGTGCAGGCGAGCAGCTGGCAAACCGGCGATTATGTGACGGCCGGAGCTACGGCGGTGGCCACGCTCATTTTCTTTGTGTTCTATCGCGATGCCGAAGGGTATCGGGATTTTTTGGTGCTGAGTGCCCGGAGTTATCATGCCGCACGTAAGGACGCACGGTGCCCGTCGAGCTGGCGGCTGCGACTGTCCTACATGATTGGCCTGTCGCAACTCGCGACCACCATGGCCTTCGCCTCGATTCCTTTCTTGGTGCCGGCTTTGGGCAGTGCGCATCATTATGCCAGCGGGCGCATTGCCGATACCGTCATGCTCTACGGGATGCTGGCGGCCGTCGGGGTGTGGGCCGGAGCCTGGCTCGGGGATGTCTGGACGCGGACCACGTCGACAGCCCAGGCGACCTTTCGGGCCCGCAACCGTACGCGGACGATCTCCCAGATTGCGGCGTTTATCGGATTTGCGCTGCTCTTATTCGGGGGCGCCCACTACGTCCTCTATTCCCTAGGGGCTGTTCTGGCGGCCTTGATTTTATTCAATATCCCGAATTACTGGGCGGAAATGGGCGAAGTGACCCCGCCCGCTGTGGCGGGCAATTTTATTTTCTTTTCGGGAGCCATTGCCTCCAGCGGTTTTTTTCTGGGCCCGCTGATCAGTATTGTGCTGATTGTCGAGGCGCATAGTGTCGAGACCGCGTTTGTGCTGTTTCTTTTCATCATTGCCCTGTCTGAGGGCGTCAATTTGTGGCAAAATACGGTCCGGTTGCCGATTGACCAATATCGCCTGCCGGAGTCGTCGGAGAGAACAGAGTAAAGACCGGGGCCTCCGGCACACATTCATGGCAGAAGGGGGATAACGAACATGTTGATGGACCATTATGCTGTCATCGTCATTGGGGGAGGAGGCGGAGGATATCCCGCAGCCTTCCGATT
>JAKAAS010000565.1 GCA_021802225.1 Bacillota bacterium | reverse complement strand
TGGCTGGCCGACTTGGACAGAATCCACCACGAAAGTGGCTGTCCACCAGATCCGCCGTGCTCTGGGAGAGTCTCATGTGGAAACCATCCGGCGGCACGGATATCTCTTTGCGCCCTGCCAGCCCTGATGCTGTTCTGAGGTGGCCGCCAGATATTTAACACAATCATCACCCGAGGTTAACCGGGAGCACATGACGGGTTAATACATCCTTGCGACAATGAGTGCAGGTCTGCAGACACCATCAGGCCAGACCGCAAGGGGGTCAGCGATGTGGATCGGATCATTATAACCAATGACGACGGATATCAGTCCATGGGAATTGAACTGCTTACCGAAATTGCCAGTGGGGCCCGCTACCAGGCGCATGTGGTCGCGCCGGAAGAGAATCACAGCGGGCGCGCGCACTCCATCAGCATGGGACCTTTGCACGTGCGGCGCATTGCCAGCCGTGGCGATCAGCGGTGGTTTGCAGTGAAGGGGACCCCGGTAGACTGCGTGCGCTTGGGTCTGTCCGAGTATTTCGCACACCGCCCGGTGTGCATCTTGTCGGGAATAAACTTGGGTTGGAACATGGGCCGGCACGTGATGGCCTCGGCGACGGTGGCGGCGGCCAGGGAAGCGGCCGCCCACAAGGTGCCGGCGATTGCCTTCTCCGCATCCCAGCACGGCTCGTGGGACCATGTAGCCCCCATGATCGCGCGCCACCTAGATGGCTGGATCGCCTATGCTGTCGCGCACCCTGGCGACTACCTGAACATCAACCTGCCGGAAGTCTCGGGAACGCAATGGCGCTGGACGGCGCTGGACAGCCGTCCCGTCAGGATGCGCGTGTCGAGCGTCTCTCCCAACACCTTAGGAGACCGGGTGGAATTTGAGTGGGTGGATGCAGGCCCGGATTATGAGCCCGGAGTCCTCTTGGACCGTGAGGCTGTGGCCAACGGCTATATTTCCGTGACGCTTCTCAGCACGGGGCAAGACGATAGGGCGTCCCGCGGTTTAGACAGCCAGGCTGCATCTGGATCCTGACGGTGAGCAGTGGGATACCGCAATAGGCGGTCCGGGTTCTGGGGGAGGTCGCTGCCGCCTGCGGGCGGATTTTTTTATTGAGCGCCTGGCTGCTCATCTTTGGTGAAGCCGCCGTCCGGCAATGGCCCGGGCAGCCAAAAATCCACTTAAGGCCGCGGAGAGGATGCCGGGCCCGGGAAACACCGTGTCCCCGGCCTGATACAGGTGGGGTTGGGGAGTGAAAGATCCGGGTAGTTTCCGGAAGCCGGCGGCAGTTAGGGGGACACCGCCTACGGCAAATTTATGGAGGAAACGGTAATACGTTGCCGGGGTCGCGATGTGAAATTGGCTGGAGAGCTCGCGCAGGTGTGGGACGACCCGTTCGCAGGCTGCGGCGAGGCAGGCTCCGGCCTCCTGTTTCTGCGCGCGGTATGCGGCCTTGGCCATTCTCGGCTGCCAGTGCCGAATCTCAGTGTGGGCCGAAGCGGTCCACAAGATGTCTGCAGGGCCAGCGCAGAGTCCGGGGTGAAAACTGAGATAGACGGCGCCTTGCAGATACTGTAAGCCGTGAGGATCCGGCGGCAGCAGAATCTGAAAGGACCGGGGCAGATCCCGGACAATGGCTGCAGGGAGGCTGCGGCGGGAGATCACGCCATCGATGCGGAAAGCGCCTAATTCGTGCGGTCCGGGCGAGGAGGCGGAAGGCAGGCGGAGCATCCCGTCCGGACGGGACGGCAAAGGGCGCCCCGTCGCATTGATCAGTCGCGAGAACTGCTGTGGAGCTTCAGAACCGGCACTCACAGCCCACTGCCCAGTGGCGCGGCTCCACTGGCAGTTCCTGACGACGGTGCGGTAGTGAATGGCGCCGCCTTCTTCCTCAATGCGCTCAGCCAGGGCCTGCGCCACGGGCCTCAATCCCCCTGGCACTCTGAAACTCCCCCTGCGGTACATGTCCAGAGCCACTGCTGCCATGAGTGCCGATGCATCCCGGCCTGTGGTCTGGATGCTGTCTATCAGAAGGCCATCCAGCATTTGCTGGAAAGCCACTTTCTCGGCAGAATCCGCCCCATCGAGACGGTGCGCAGCCAGAACGGCGCGCCAAGGTTTGGCAAAATACCACAGCAGGCTGAACCATGACTGGGGGTAATCCCAAACGGCGGCGGCAGCGGACCAGGCGTCGCCTAGAGACCGCACTGGCCACCGCGTGCGGGCTTGAGCCAGAGCATAGACGGCATCGGCCATAATGCGGACGTGGCGCATCAAGCGGGAAATAGCAGGGGCAATGGTGGGGAAGCGGGCCACCCACTCGGCTTGCTGGGCAGCCACGTCGGCATAGATGCCGACGACCCGGTCGTGCAGCACGACATCGAGCGGGTGGCGGAGCAGATGAACGGGGACAGTGATATGCAATTCCTCTAGAAGAGTCCGCAAAGCTCCCCGACTTTCCATGCCGAACGCCAGAGTGGCCCCGGTCGGAAAGCGGCAGTCTCCCAAGTCGTAGTCGCTGGCGCATGG
>JAKAAS010000019.1 GCA_021802225.1 Bacillota bacterium | reverse complement strand
TCTCCGTCGACTAAGGCCACCACCATACGGTGGGGCGGCACCGACTCCCAGGATTCGACCCGTTTCGCAATCACCAAATCCCCTTCGTGAATACCGGCTCCTATCATCGAATCGCCATGCTCCTCCAAGGCAAAGTCGCTGGGGAGGTCCTGGGAAATCACTGCGGAATCCCGCAGGCACGGACGAAATTTGGCGTGGACGCAGTTTCTGCGGAAGTTTTTGTAATGTCTGGGAGTGCTTGTTTGGTTGTCATATTAACTCTTCGCAGTCGAGCGAAAAATCCCTTGCGGAAAGGACAAATTTTTAAAATTTGTTTCCGCCGACCTCGCTACGGAAGTCTGTCCAAGAACGAGCACCGCGAAGACACTCCGTTCAGGGGAAGGATAGAGTACCCTAGGATTCTCTCCAGGATTGCGAAATATGAGACTTATGATTGATATCCCTATACAGATAACTATCGCATGGAAGGATGGCTGAGCCGGGATCTTACGATGTACTTCCGATCAAGAGTTGCGAGCGACTGTAAGTTTGGTGAGCGGCGGCTATGGTTCGTGGGATTCAGTCTGTTCTCCGAATTTCCATAGTTGTGCTATGGTGGATACGAACGAACGAGGAGGAGTGATGGTGACAAATCGCGAGACTCGCATAACTGAACAAGTATTTACCGATTGGTCGGACGAATTTAATGAGGTCGAGGGCCTGTACTTCGAACGCTGTGAATTTGTCGGTGCTTCGCTTCAAGACGTCGCAACCATTCGTGCAACCTTTGATCGTTGCAACTTCACTGCCGCTTCTTTCAACGGTTCCACCCACCATGGCAGCGCTTTTTTAAACTCCATCTTTACGGGTGCCAACTTCTTTAGTGCTTGCTTTGCGCAATGTAAAATGGTGGGATCTAACTTTCAGGAAGTACGGTGGACGGCCACTGAAATCGAAGGAGGTGATTGGTCTTACTGCAATTTGCGTTACGCTCGGCTCCCCAAATCCAACTTTGCTGGGGCCCGTTTGATCGAAGCGGACTTTCGCGACGCTCAGCTGACCCAAGCCCAATTTCGTGGTGCTGATTTGTCACGTGCCATCCTCTCCAAAGCAGATTTGAAAGGCGCAGACTTTCGCGGTGCTTCACTCGCCGGCATCGATTTTCATGAGGTGTCTCTCCGAGATGTTTGGCTCGATCTGTTTCAGGCTGCGGACGTCGTGCGGTCCTTGGGAGCACGGGTGCAAGATTCATGACATGGCTGCCTAATGAGGCAGAGATGCATAGCGGAAGTGAGAAAAATGATTCCAACTGAGAGATTCGCGGTGGCCGTCACCGACTAAGACCTTATAGACTGGGTGGTGGCTACCGTCCTGCCGAGGCGTGAACACGAACACCATTAGTACCAGTTGCTGGCTGAGGACATCGCTAATGTCTTTGCTCCATGGGTAGTGCATCATCTGCGTGCGAGAGCTTTGACTGCTTTAAACCTCCTCCCTCAAGTTCATCATGAGAAAGAGATGAAGATCGTCCGGCAAAGCAAAGGACTGCTTGCTGTGGCCTGATCCGAGTCAAAGACGCAGCTAGGGCCCGATTTTCCATCCACTTCCTTAGCGTTGAAGCCCACCATCATCGCATCAAAATATCCGGGAAGCCCTCCATGGATTACTCCCGGGGGTGTGGGTCCTGGGTGGTAGAGGTCGAACATTTTCTCTTCGGATCCATGGTCCTGAATGCTCTCACTATTTCGACCTCCCGGACAATTCCAACGCCTGTAACTGCAAAAATTGAGAACGGCCCTAAAAGCTGACCTGCCTTGTGTTTCACTTCTTCCCACTCCGGTCGCCCTGTATCCATCACCGCTTTTCGCAGGATCAATGAGACAGGTAAAAGCCTAATTCGAAATCACGATGGATCAATTCGGAACGCGACGTAACCAAGATGTTCATGGAGCGCTCTCAGCGACTTGGATTCCAGCCATATCGAGATACAAGACGGTGTCACCAATTCACTCCGGTCTTGTGATAGCGACCATTAAGCGCGAGAAACTGGTCGTTAATGGCCAGTGAACTACCATGGTTCAAGGTTGTGTATTTTGCGCCCCAGCACGTTCTGTGGGTGTGTGCGGCGGGCAATTTTTTAAAAGCCCCTCTTTCGAAAGAGCAGTGAATCCGGTATTGGGCATACGAAGCCGGGGTGTCGTAGCACCCGGAATTTTAAGGTCGCAACGGCTCCCCCTTTCTTTAGCAATCTACTGCCGCACACAAAAGGAGTGGCCACGCTCTGAGATCCGTATCTATTCAACACCATGAAGTAGGGCAAAAGATCGGCTCCCCTCCCCGCTTCGTTTCATAACCCGCCGGTTGTGCCACAATGTTTCTCTCGAAGTTATACGATATATGACAAAAACAAAATCAACCTGCCCGACCGAACACGCAGGTAGAATGGGGGTGAGGGATTAATCTCCAGGGTGCATTGGTTTTCCTCAGACGGTATTTTTTCTGCAGATTAATGACCAAAGGAGCTTTAAACGTCTGCCTTGTGATAAAGCGACGTTATTATGAATACCAGAGGTGTTCCAGAAAATGGGTAAGGATAGAATGACGTTTGATTTGCGTGCCTTGGGAAAAACTCAGATTACACTGACGCCACTAGGGCTTGGCGCTTGGCAGTTTAGTCAAGGCCAAGGTTTGGTTGGAAGGTTTTGGCCCAAGTTAGGCGATGAGGTTACGCTTCAAATTGTCAAGGCGGCCTGGGAAGGAGGAATTCGTTGGTTTGACACTGCGGAGATTTATGGACACGGGGCCTCTGAAGAGGCCTTGTCCAGGGCGCTGCAGTCGCTTCAGATTGCTTCAAATGAGGCTATGATTGCCACGAAATGGTGGCCTCTTGGCAGAACCTCTCGATCTTTGGCTACCAGTGTGCCCCAGCGCCTTAAAGCCCTCCACGGTTATCCCCTCACTCTCTATCAGATTCATCAACCGTGGGCGTTCAGTTCCTTAAAGGCTCAAGCTGGGGCACTGACTCACGTGTTGCAGGAACAACTTGTGTCTAGCGTAGGCGTGAGTAATTTTTCCGCGGCCGCCATGAGGGAGATGGCTCATCGCTTAAACGACCAAGGGTTTCCTTTGGCATCAAATCAAGTGCGCTTTAACCTTCTGGACCGTTCTATCGAGAAAAATGGAGTACTGGCGGAAGCCGAGAAACTAGGAGTGACAATCATCGCGTATTCACCGTTACAACAAGGTTTATTGTCCGGAAAGTTTCATCAAGCTGGGTTAAGACCCACGGGTTTTAGACGATGGAATTACCGAATGTCCAAAGCGTATTTGGCCCGAATTAAGCCTTTGGTTGATCTTATGCGTGAAATTGGCCAGCATTATCATAAGACACCCACTCAGGTGGCTTTGAACTGGATCATCACGGCTTATCCTCATATGCTGGCCATCCCCGGGGCCACTAAACCCGAGCAAGCCCAACAACTGTCTGATACCCTGTCTTTTCGCTTATCTCCTGAGGAATGCCAAACCCTGAGCATCTTGAGCGACAAGATTATCTCGAAGTCTTAGGAACCCCCACCCGATTTTCTCGGGTGGGGCCAATACAAGTGAATAGCATCCATCACAGGTCATGAATGCTTGGTGCAATATGCCTGAGTAGTCGGCCTTCTGAACGGTAAGGAAGGTTTCGACATTACCACGGCACTACCCCGTTTGTTGTTAAAGTTTGTTGTTAAATCTCTTAAGATGTCTTCGCAAAATCACTTACTCATCTTGAGACTGTGAAGCGGTGATATAATTTTATTTGCCGTGAGGCTCTTCCCACATCCTATACCCAATAAACCTCTAGCATCCCCCCTCTTTCTTCTTCCATCATAACTATGACACACTCACCGTGCTGATTGCCGTGATTGCGAAAGCCGGGGTGGCTGGGGCATAAGGATCTTTAGCATACACGACCACATGATAAGTGCCGCTTTGTGATGGTGTGAACGTAAATGACCCGCTATTTTGGTAGTCTCCGCTAGCTGTCCATTGCCCAGAGGGCGTTTCATACCAAAATTGGTAAACCGGATGGGTAATTCCTGAAGTCGTGGCCGTTAAGGTAACAGGAGATTGGGCAGGGGCGCTCTGGGGGGCATCGAGCGAAATATGACTATTGACATCAATGACGGTGGAATATCGATATGCCTGGTTGAATAATCCCTGTGCTACTTGGCTCTTGTCCAAGGCGTAAACTGCAATCACATAGCTGCCGGTGGTGAGCTGCGTTAATGACAGCACATTATTCGGTGAGTAATTTTGAACCATTTTCCACTGATTATCGGGGCCGTGAACCCAAAATTGATATTCGGGTATCCCTTTGGGATCCGAGGCGGTTGCGGTAATTTTTGTTGAAGTACCCTGAGCAAGCCTGATTTGAGGGCTGTTCAACGATAATCCTGATACCATGGAGACACCACTTTGATTAAGAAAGTTGACGTGGGACGCGGCAGCTAACAGAGTTCTCTGAGATGTTTTGACATACAAGAGGATCCGATATACGCCCGGGACGGCTTCTTTCACGTTCCAGTAGGATCGGGAACTAAACGGACCCGATGATGTCCATTGTGTTGTCGCGGGATTTTGCATCCAGAACTGATATTGGGTGAGGTTATTACCACCGGTGGCCTGTAGTTCAACGGAAGTTCCAATAGGGGGATTATTTGGCAAAGAGAGCCCGATATCATTCACCGTGACAGACGTTGAAGCTTCAAACAGAGTCTGCCCGTGATTTTGAATGGCTACCGTAATCTTTTGAGTACCGGGAGTGTTGAACACAACAGAAAATTGTCCCGTGCCACGGCTTAAGTTGAGAGTAGAGGGAAAAGTTGCCCGAGAATCAGTTGAAGTTATAACGGTGGAACCCGGAATGTTGCCGGTGGAAGATCCATTGGCGGTAAGAGCCTTGACGCTCACCGTTAGGGGCTGGCCAACACTGACATGAGATTGGCTAGGCTGAACGACAAGCTGCGTGGCGACGTTTGAGGTAAGAGATAAGGCGAGTTGATACCAATTCGGGAGTCCTAAACCCGTAACGGGATTCCATGTGCCAGCTTGTGACGAACCGACCTGATAAACTCCGTTGCTTCCCCACTGGGCTTGGGTAAAATCATTGGGATGACTGCCGGCCATGTGATATAACCACGGATTAACATTGCCCATTCCGGCCGACTGGCCCGAAAAAGTCTCGGCCAAAGACAGCCAGCCGGCACTCAATGGCGCCGCCAAACTAGTGCCTCCTATGGCGACTGGGTGATCTCCGGCGATGCCCAGAAATCCAGGGATTCCAGCCAGAGCGGCAATGTCAGGTGCGCCAATGCCTGGAGCTGTGGCTGGCAAGAACGGGGCTTGCCAGGCGGGTATGGGACTCGAGCCGTATCCGCCGCTGGAAGCGGCGTTGGGTGCGGTATAAGCTTGGGCAATGGCGGTGGGCAATCCGTCTAGATAACTTCCTCCCCAAGCTTTAACCAGTGGCGGGGGACTTACCGATGTCATATTCCCTGATTGGTCAAATTGGGCCGGAGAGGCAATATCTAAGCCGCCTACAGAGAGCACACCGGCCTGAGCATTCATAAGGCTAATACCGACAGGTCCAGGGTCCGATCCGGTGTTCCATGCGCCTTGGTCGCCACTGGCGTTCACGATGGTAATGCCTTCGGCATTGCATGCATCGATGAGCGGGGTAAGGCTGGCTGAATCAGTCCCAAAGAATCCATAGGATATCGAAGCGATTTTAGCTACAGATTGTTGTGTCAAGTCATTGAGAAAAGAGGCTAGAGGGTCAATTGGGTCGCTGCTGGGAAAAACATATTCTTCAATAGACGCGCCGGGATCAATCGATGCGACGGCCTGAATATCGGTGTTGGATTCGGCAAGATCTGACGTATTGGACATAGAGGGCACAGCGCCATCTTCATAGTAGAAATTGACTGACGGCATGGGCAAATTTTCTTGTGTCATGAGTTGTTGAAGATCAGTCATACTAGGAATTTGCCCTTGAACATAGATCGCGACGGGTGAGCCGGATCCTTTGGGAGTGCGTAATAGGCTATTCTGGGTTAGGGTATTGAGCTGAGAGCCCGTTAAGGTGTTTAATGAACTGGCTTTTCCGGTGAAGGGAGGCAGAGTACCTTCAATGGTCGCGGATTGTCCGTCACTGAGATCGACAGTCATTGAAATAGTGCTGGATGCAGGAAAAGCGTTTAGACCTGACACCTCTATTTGCCACAGATTGCCATGGGAGGCGGGAAGCGCTGCAGCCGATCCATAAATGCCGACGTGGCCGGAAGCCGAAATTTGAGTAACTTTAGTGATGCTTACAGGAGTTCCTTGGCTATTTTGGGCCGCGACGAACAAATTAAAGGGCAGGCCCGCCGGGATAGAGTGGGTCATGTTGGGATTCCAGCTGAGCAAACTAACAACATCCCCTGCACTCGACGGGGATTGTTGAAGATATGTGGGGTTTTCATTGAACTGAAAGGGACTGAGGGATCCCAAAGCGCCCGAATTTTCTGGGCGAACTGTTACAGTGGAGTGCGTAGGAGGTAATACGCGCATTGGAGTCTTGCCTATCTGATGCACAATATGAACCTTCTCCAATCCGTTCACACTCCAAATATCCGGCGATACAGGAATGGCTGGATTATTCACATGAGCGGGAGCATTCACCGTCACGAGAAACCCATGCACACTCTGAATTTGCCAGCCGGCGGCCTGAATGCTGTGAACTGCCTCATGCCATTGCGCTGGGGAAGGACCAAAACGTTTCATAAGCGCACTGGGACTCAAAAAGTGATGATATAGCGGATTGCCCACTTGACTGACTTCCTGACTATAATGTTCTAAGTTGTGGATTTGACTGAGGCTGTCTACAGTAATGGACAGCGTTTTAGGCGCTTTCATGTCTTTCAAGTGGCGGAGTTCGGCAACCAGAGGTGATCCATGATAAAAATTGGTGGCAGGTAAGTGCTTGACCATCTCCGAGTTCAGGCTATTCAGATGGATGACCGGAGGCGGGGACGAGGGAGAAGCCACAAAATATCCTAAAGCCGTTGATAAGAGAATGAATAATGAACGAGTCAGCACAAACATGTCCTCCTTGAAAAATTCCGTGAAATAAACCGAAGAAACTGTTAAAAGAAACGGTCAATATCAGTCAATACCCTTATAAGTGAAAAATATTCGCCAATCGTTGCTAAAATCCTTTTTCATGGTACCGGCAATTTCGGCGAATAATGCCGTAAACCTACACAATGACTTCGTTTGATTTTTCTTCTGCGTTTAGGCAGCCGGATGCGGATAATATTGAGTAGATATTCATGAACAGCATGATTTGCAATAGGTCGTGATATTGGTTCAGGAATTGCCAAGGGGCGTGTTTATAATGTTTATAATATTGAAAAACTTTGGACAGGTGTTGCGATCCGCGACACGATACCGAAACCCCATTATCTTCTGCTGTCATCTTTTCCGGATCAGGGGATTGTGATCGATAACAGGTTGGCGAATGAGGCAACGATTAGCTATACGGCCGTCTATCCTGTCTGTGGGGGTGTCCATGCCGCATCAATTGAGGTGATGCTCCGGTCCTGACAATAGACGGCATAAGATTAGTCCTGGCCCAATGATGGAATTCCCAGCTCTGTGAGAAGGTATCTATGAAGGAAAGGTGTGCGCTTAACCAAAGCGACGCGCAAGCTCCCGACCACTGGCAGCAGTGCTGAGAACAGTAGAACTCGTTCAGTGAATTTCTGTACCTCGTTCCGTCATAATCAGTTACATTCTCGTCGGGGTTGCTAGCAGCGATCACCACGGCTCATGCGATGAAATTGGGAAATGCCGACATTCCGCGGTGGTGGAAAACTTTTGGGCCAGCTGGCACGGATGCCTGGATTGCCCGGTCTTGTTCCGCTCGTGGAACCGAGATCAGGTTTTCGCATGGGCTCGGGTAATTGTCGGATTCTGTTCGTGTTTTGTGAATGATCTGAGTCTATTCCCTCACTTGTGTATGAAATTCGTCCCAGGCCAAAAAAGGATTAAGAGGACTGAGTGTCGAAAAAGGTCGAAGTCAGTCGAATATATTGATTGACGGGAACTCATATGTTAGAGGAGAGAATGGGACATGTCCAAACGCTTTTGGGGAATGACGGGTCTCGTTGCGAGTCTTGTTATCGAGGCGCCGGTGATTTTAGTACCCGTCGCCAGTGCTGCAACGGTTCCGATCATTCGGTCTTTAACATTAACGGAAACGTCTTTAAATGCCCAGAGCACACTCATTACAGCTCACGGCAAGGATCCAGGCGGGCAAATCGAGTATCAATTTTGGGTGGAAGATAGCCACGGGTGGTCTATGGTGCAAAACTATTCCCCTCAAAATACCCTAACACTGTCGCACGGGAGCCAGGTCGTTACGGTCTATGCGCTGGACAAATTAGCCTTCGCAGCCGGCGACTGGCACAGCGCAGTAGCCAAAACGGTAATAATCAGTAACCAGAGCGCCGTCTCTTTGTCGTCTCCGCCTACCGGGATCGCTGGCAATGCTGTGCAATTTCAGGCTGCGGCTAAAAATCTCGTCCAAGCTGTGTATCAATATTGGGTAGAGAATCCACACGGGCAGTGGAGTGCCAGTGGCAATTACAACGCATCTTCTCGCTGGACGTATACTCCATCACGTCCCGGCACTTACCATGTCGTGGTTTATGCCAAAGATCTCATGGCACCCAATAACGCCAGTGATGCTGTGTTCTCTCGTCAAACGCTGACGGTGGCGCCCAGTGTGCCCCACGGCTATAAGCTTCATCTCAAATTAGCTAATCCCGATCCCAATCTCGATAATTCCAATGCCTTACTGCTGGGACACACCGCGCAAGTGGAAGCCATAGTTCAAAATGCCAATGGGCAGCCAGTTGCCGATGTTCCGGTATTCTTTACGGCTACCAATGACTCAAATCCGAGTGATCACGTAAGTTTCGCCCAAGGATTAAATGATAAAGCGTACACTAATCAAAACGGGGTGGCGCTAGCCGATCTGTATGTCACAAATCCCTCGGACTCCTCCCCTTCACAGCTCGCTCAGGATGCCTCGGCAGTAAGCCTGGTGGGATACAGTGTTTCCTTGCCGCAAGATCCCTCGGCTGATCCACTGTCCAGCACGGTGGCATATGCTGCCTATATTCCCCCGAATTTGGATATCACCACGGCCAATCGTTTCCCTGGGCTTAAAGAGGCTATCTATCGCAATACGTTGGTTCAGCAAACGGCATATCTTCCCTGGTTGTCATCCGGGAACGCGGCCGCCTTTCATGTGAGTGGGCAGTACATCGTGCCCACATCGCCGCATCACGGGGTTCTGACAATTCCGGTAAACTATCACTCAGGAGCTTACGGGCCTGATGTCACCGAGAGTAGCTCCCAAGAACTGCCCGTCATTCCGATCACTTCGGGATTCGATGCCGCCAGTATTGAATTAACGCACTTGGGCCTTTCGTCAGGATCGTCTTTTACCGTGAATTTCACCCAGATGAGCGACAGCACACCCACGTGGTCCAAAACCATTACAGGACCTGTGAGTTTCAAAGACCGGACGCTTCAGATCCCGACTTCATCTACCGGCGGGCAACTAACCTTTCGCTTGCAAGCAGGACCGGTTGTCGATCCTTCTACGGCAACAGGTATTAGTATCGGATCCGTTGTGGTTGACGCAGGGCAAAATCCCGGCACACAAATCCTTCCTGCGCCATTACCGGTATCGTGGTCTTCCGTTCCTGTTACCTATGGGGCATGGCAGGATCTTTCACCACAGGAGGCTGCCCAATATCTCGGTTCAAATGTTCCGTCATCCAGTGCCGTGATCTATCGGTACAAAGTGCCGGCATTTCCGGAGCTCGGCAATGCTGTTTTGGAAGAAATCACAAACAACCAACCACAGGCTTATTACTGGATTCCCACCACTAATAATGGGGCGAATCAAAATGTGCTCGCCAATCCTTCTACCCAAGGATCCGGCGCAGTTCTCATTTCTCCCGAGTCCTTGACCTCTTTGATGTTCAGCACCCGAAGCACCGAGAAGACATGGACCTTGTCTTCACAGCGGGCAGGCCAAGCTGAAATCGTCGCTCAAGTCAGCCCCGGAAAATATCCCCGCCCCAGCGATAAACTCTATTCCTATGTCGGATGGATACCTGGCACACCGGAAAATCATTTTGCCTCCCAATATGCCTTAAGCGGGCAACAGGTGATAATGACCGCACTGGTGAAAGATGGAGCCGGAAATCCGGTGCCTGGGGCACCGGTTAATTGGTCGGTGTCAAAAGGCGTCAACGTGGTTCAACAAAGTGCGACTACCAACAGCCAAGGAGTAGCGACGATGATCCTTAGTGTAGGAGATGCCGCTACGGCCATGGTAGAGGCCACAAGCCCCGGGGAGTCCGTTTCTCTGACTGATTTACCGGATCAAGCGCCTTTTGCTGCTGCCAAAATTCACTTTGTCACGTGGCATTGGCTTAACATGGGGAGACTGGCTTTGTCTTTGAAGGTGGGCAGCACACATGACGTTGGGGTTATGGCGCAAGGAGTGAGTGCGTCAGGCCATTTACTTCGACTGACTAACGCGGCTTTTACAATCTCCCAGGTTGGTGTGGGGGAGGCTTCCCAGATTTCTCGTGCCAATCCGCAAGTAGGGGTAATCCGTGTGACCTCAGATCGAGCGGGAACCCAGAATATCCAGATTTCTCCCGCATCTCTCGAGCCTGACTTGGAAATCGGGGGGAATCCCGATGTCGGAGAGGGGCCCATTTCTGGAATTGCTCCTACTAAAATCTCCGTGAACTTCACGGCAAATGCAGGGACAATGAGCCTTATGGTTCCCTCTTCTGTGTCGGCAGTAGGAACAGATGTGCCTATTGACGTCAGAGTGGCCGACATTTTTGGCAATCCGGTGGCCAACCAGCCGATTTCTTTTAGCCTTTGGACTTCCTCGGGAGGAAGCGCAAGATTAAGCAGCACCAAAAGTGTCACCAATGCCCAGGGCATTGCCCAAGTGTTCTTAAGTGGCGGAAGCGTAGGGGAAGTCGATGAGGTGGGCGCCAGTTTAGCAGAACACGATCCCCAAAGCGCCATAGTCCGGTGGCAAAATTCCACCGGTCCCGAAATGGCATTGGTCAACGCCCAAATAGACGGTACTCAGATGCCAAATACCCTGAGCTTGACCATGAGCCGACAGCTCAATCCCAAGACTCTATTACCCAATGGTTCGCAGTTTCAACTAGAGGATGTGAGCACCCACACCATGTACCAAGTTGAACATGCCACCCTGTCGGGAAGGACTGTCACCCTGACTTTGGCATCGTCGAACCCGGTGTTGAATTTTAACGATCAAATGTACCGGGTCAGCGTAAAGCCGGTAACGAATGATGGTGTCACATTTCAAGTGATGGACTCTCAAAACCAGGCCGCGCAAAATGCTGTAACGGTGGATACGCCATCAAGCCCGTCTATCGCTGCATCTTTGTCCTCTGGGAAATTAACGATAGTTTTAGGCAATGGGAAACAAGATATTGCGCCAGGGATGAGCGTGAGTGTGGTTGCGAATAATGGCCAAGCGTCCATTAATAATGGGGGGGCGGGTGCCGTTTACCAAACCACGACTGGGAGCACAACCAGTACGGAAACCATTACCGTACCCGTTTCCGGTCCTGTAGGCACCATTTACACGACTTATTTCGACGGTATATCTAGAACGTGTTCGTAAACTGATACTAACTTTAGTGAAGGAAGGGACGATTATGTTGTCTCCCTTCCTTCACTATTGCTTAAATTAG
>JAKAAS010000564.1 GCA_021802225.1 Bacillota bacterium | reverse complement strand
TCGCACGGCCTCATGCCCCTGGGGGCGATGCAGGCGGTAGTGTTGAGCGCAGACGGGGGCATGAGGCCGTGCGAGTCCCTCCACAATGGACGCCGTGGGCACGAGGTCCTGTTCCAAAATGACGAGATGGTCCCGGCCCCACAGGGCCAAGAGCCCATCTTCGTAGCGCGTGTCTTTTCCGCACGGGTGTTCGATGAGGGTCCAATCGGGATGGGTCATACGGAACGTCCCTAAGAATCTTCGGCTGTCCGTCAAGCGCGGATGGTCAGATAGAGATTCGGCATAGGGATAATAGAGAATCATCCACGCACCTCCCGCCACGGGTCATCGGAGATACCCCTCCATGTATACCGGATTGGCGGCACCGCTAGTATCCCCAAAACGCACGTGTACAAAGGAGAGGCCAAATAAATTATAAACTAACCAACCTTCACTACCGCTTGAGGATTGATTGGAGCCAGCGGCGTTGTTAAGGGGATACGGGTTGATGGAGCCATTCAGGTATTGAGGATACACGTATATATACCCCCCCGGCTGCCACGTACACCATCAACAAGGTATCAAACCCCTGCACATTGACAGTATTTTCTACGTAACTATTCGGGGCCGCTGTAATATGATTAAAAATAACCCATGCCCGAGCGTGAGATTGAGCAACAGGATTGCGATTCATTCTGACCCATCCTAACTTTTTACGACTTAGATGCCTACCACTTCGACGACCCCGCTATAGGTCGTGGTGCTGTCGGGTGCCTTTATGGTTAAAGTCGTTGTATCGACTGAAAATGAAAGACCGGTGCTGTTGGTACTCACTGTAGGCGTATATTTATAAGATGTTGGAAAAGTAATCGTTTGGTCCGTCGTGGTGTCGTTTTCATAGCCGTCGAATTGTGCGATGAAAACCTTGCGGGTGCCCTGGTCGGGTTGAGCCCAGTGGATGGTTCCGCCCGTAGTGCCCGCAAGGCTCGTTAAAGGACCTTGATTAGTGTAAACTACCCCTTTGGCTAAATAGTTATGTTGAGAGGGATCGCCGTCAATACATTGTGAAAAATTCGGGATCGACAAACTTGCGTCTCCCGCTGGTGCTTGATCATAAAAATTGACTAATCCAAGCGCTATATCGGCGTAATTTACATCAATTGTAGCCGCCCCTCCTGCACTTACACACTCATAAGCAAAGCCGTTGCTAATTTGGAGTATCGACGTGCCAGATAAGCCACTGCCGACTGCAATCGCAGAACTTGTTGTAGAGTGATAATGAGTTCCACCAATGCTTGTTAATCCAGCTACTCCGCTTATTTTTTCCCCAATGCCCAAGGCAGAATGACTTTGTGCGTCCCGATGGAACCCAACATTGAATACTCCCCCATCTTGCGCTAGTCCGTATTCGCTAAAATGCCAGGTTTCGGCACTTCCGATGCCTACTCCTGAATTAACACAATGTAATCCAATACCGACGGCGTCAAAGCCCCCCGCAAAAAACTCATCAATAATAATACCTTGAGCAAAAGTGTCGATAGCACAATCAGATATTTCTACTAATGATGCAAGAGCCACTGGGGTGCCTAAGGACATTTTTCCAATATGTATAGTGCCACATTTTTGGATCAAAAGATACGATGAATCTCCGCCCCACCGGTGACCAATATAATTTTCATAATGTAGAATAGTCAAGTCTTCGAGGGAAACAAGCGATGACCCCGATACACTATTATCGTCCCACACCGAATCAATGATGCCAAACCCATTGCCGTTAGCCAGAGATAGTGCTGACCCGCAGTACAAGACGTCAATTCGTCCCCCGTTGACATTAGTAACCCGACTATTGCTCGTGGTGGTGCCGTTGTAGTAGAGGACCGTGCCCGCGAATTGAACGGCCCGCACGTCAAAGGTTGGGCCATAGAGATCAGACAGTTGCAGACCATTGTCTGACGATTGGCCGCCGCCATAGAAGCGTACCTGGATTGCGGGGCAGTACATGGCTCGGACATGAACGGCTGTGCCGACCCCCGCGACGGGTTGAATCGTCCCATCGCAGATGATGCGCAATAAGTCCCCAGTCATGATTACATCGTGGTCATTTCCGGCCCCCGTGTACCCTCCATCAAACAAGAGGGTGGAGGAAATTTTGTAGATCCCATGAGGAATGTAATACGTGCCTGCCGCTGGGGTGCCCATCGCTGCCCAGGCCGCCTGAAGAGCCGCCGTATCATCATGCACGCCATCCCCGACCGCGCCGAAATCCTTGACGTTGATGACGCCATATTTGCCCGTCCAATAGGCGTAGCTCGATTGATCAAACGCCGACCGTCGTAATCCGTGTGCCATCGTGTTTCCCCCTAGAGCCATACGGCTTTGCGATGATGGATGTGTACTGCCTGACTCCAGACCACCGGGAGATCCGGATGATCCCACCACCAATGCACATCTTCGCCTACGGTATCTGCATGAAACACATAATCACACGGCATCTGGGGGATGAACAACAACCCAAACCCGGCCATCCCCACGGGAGCCCAGTCCGGCATCACC
>JAKAAS010000563.1 GCA_021802225.1 Bacillota bacterium | reverse complement strand
TCCACTTCCGCGCGAGTCAATCCCGTGATAGTCATGACTTTTTCCACGCTGTCGCCCTCCGCCAGCAGAGCTTTTGCCATCAGACGCTGTGCTTCTTGCCGACCTTCTTGCCGACCTTCTTGCCGACCTTCTTGCCGACCTTTTTCACGGCCCTCCTTAAGGCCTTCTTCGTGTTCGTCCCGTAGCAATTCCTCTGCAATCGTAGACATTTTGCGCAACTCCTTTCGTAAACGGGTGCGCTCGGCACCTGTTAGGGCATAGTCTCCGAGAATGATCATCGCGCTCACCACGAGGTCGCGTTCGGCCATGCTGGGGACGGCGGACACCAACGTCAGCACCGTGTCCAGCACATCTGCGCGGTGAGAAAAGTGCATGTTCAGCGCGAGCGCCAATCGCAACCGATCGGGCGGTTCCCAGCGCCCAGCCGCGAGATGCGCTTGAACCGTGGCGAGCGCCTGCGTGCCATCCATGTGGGATAGGAAGACATTTTCGACGTGATACTGCGCTGTGCCAATATCGAGGGCGTCGAGCGCGCGCGCCGTGTCGGCATGATACAACACGACCGTGCGAATCTGCGTCGTATGGCGCTGGGCCAAGCGGACATCATATTCTAAAAAGCGATACAAGTTCGGTGCGCGCGTACTCTGAAATTCGAGATGAAAGATGCGCCCGTCGGCCATCCGCCAGGCCGCGTCCATCCGCATGGTCGTGGCCGGCAACTCGGTCGGCACCGGATCCGTGAGTTCGACCCCGTGGACTCCGACCGCTTCTAAAGCCCCGCCGGATAACGACTGGGTGAGCGCTTTCATCAACGTATCTTGATGCACCATAGGCACCTCTTTCTTTCTCTTTGAGTATATGGGGAATGGCCCTGGGATACAAGGCGGGGCATCAGAAACCAGCTCTGTAGGATCAAGATGGTACAAAGTGACAATTGCGGTGCCCAAGTGTTGGAAGAAGCGCTGTCAGCCCCGATCGGTTTCTCCGAAAGTCGGGAGGATGGTTCGGTCAAGCGACCCATGGCGTTCCGGTGAAACCCAAGCGGAAATACCCTCTCCCGGGGTCCGTGCTTCGTGACATGGCTAGACCACAGCTCTGCACCCGGAGGCCGCCCGTCGCCTTGAACTGAACTTCTTTGCCTGGCCGACAGAGTCGCGGCGGTTCTCCAAACGGCTATGCACGCCGCAGGTTGGGACGGCAATCCTCTGGAAAGGATCACGAGGCTATTCAACTTTGACCACGGTTGAAAACTGAGGATCTCCCCGGGCGCCCATTTAAATTTCGAATGGTGGATTGGAAACGTCAATGCACAGCGATTGCCAGATGCAGCCGCGCGGGAGAGAATAGAAGGGGGAGGGATGGCAATGGCGGTTATCGATTATGGATCGGGAATCTATGCAATTGATTTGTACGAAGAGGGCAAGCCCTTCCGGTCGAGCGCCTATCTCATCAAAGACGACCAGCTGGCGCTGATCGAGACGGGATCAGCCAATAGCCACGAAGCATTGCTGAGGGGTCTTGGCGAATTGCACGTGAAGCCAGAGGATTTGGATCACATCCTGGTAACCCATGTGCACCTCGACCATTCCGGCGGAGCGGGTCAGATGATGCAGGCCAGTCCCAAAGCGGTCATGCATACCCATCCCCGGGCGGCCCGGCACTTGGTCGACCCTTCGCGGCTGATATCAGGAACCCGTGCCGTCTACGGAGAGCACGCAGACGAAATGTTTGGGCCTCTGATTCCCATTGAGGCGGAGAGGGTGGTGGCGGAGGACGACGGAAGCCACCTGACGCTTGGCCGGCATACTCTGTCTTTTTACCATACGCCAGGGCATGCCAAGCATCACATGTGCATTTATGACAGCACCAGCACCGGGCTGTTCAGCGGAGACATGGTGGGCATCCGCTACTGGCCGGAGTACACGGGGTGGGACTTTGTCTACGGGTTCCCGACAACCTCTCCGGTCGATTTCGACCCCGACACCATGCTGGCCTCTCTGGACCGAATGGAGCAGCTGCATCCGGGCAGTATCTTTCACACCCATTTCGGGGAGACCAAGCCGGCTGCCGTGGCATTTGACTTTTCCCGCCGTGGCGTGCAGTATATTCGCGCCCTGATTGATCAGTTGCCTGAGAATCCTGATTACCAGATGATTCAGCAGGCGCTCTCGCAGATTATCATTCAGGACGCAAGGCGCCAAGGCCATCCCGTCAAAAATGCGGACCCGCTGAGCCTGGATATTATGCTGGACGCGCAGGGCATCCTGGTGTACATACAGAAGAAGCAGGCTGGCAAACTATAGAAGAGGAGTGGTGAGATATGGCACGCATCATTTGCATTCCGGTGACTCTGGATGGCGAGGTAGAGCCGCGGTGGGGGAAAGCGCCGCGGGTGGCTCTAGCCACGGTGGAAAATCAGGCCGTGACGGAATGGGAAGAGGAAGATGTCCACTGGGACACGCTGCACGATGAAGGCGGCGAGGGGAAGCATCATGCCCGTATTGCCCGCTTTCTGATGGACCACCATGTGACG
>JAKAAS010000018.1 GCA_021802225.1 Bacillota bacterium | reverse complement strand
AAAGATAAAATCCCCAATGATCCGGGAAATCCGACGTCATGGGAGGCATCGGCGGCTGGTCAGACATAGAGGGATCTCCTTTCATCAAACAACGGCTCCTTTCGCTTAGCGTAGCATGCGCTCTGAGAAAAAGAAAGAGCGACAGCCCCTAAGGAACGGCACGGCGCCGGGCGCCGTCGCCACCACAGGCGCAGACGGTGTTGGACCATCAATCCCCGCACAATCCATGCAGGCTGAGATCCCGGCCACCAGTGCAAAACGAAGGACGTGAGTCCATCGGGATTATTGACCCAGTGTGCCAGAACAAAATCGATCGGTTCGCGGTTGGGGGTGTCATCGGGTCTCTGTCGCTCCACACGGGGATTCAATCAGTGCAGGAGAGTGGCTGCCGCACATGTCTCCGGTAAACGTGCATCCATAGCCACTGGACGGCCCGGAAACGAAACCACCGACTCAGAAAGACCGTTTGCAACCATGCGGGCGTTTGCTCCCACGGATCAGGGAGAGGAATGACGTCATCTGCGGTGTTCCATAGCAGGTCGAGAGCACAATCACGGCAAATGGTATTCTGAGTGTCAGGGTCGTACACCTTGTGTAATCCGCCGGCAGCGGGAGAACACTGGCAGCGAGCGCTAAGGTCCTCATCAAAAATGACAGGCATCATCAGACACGCCTCCTAGACAGGGAATACCCTCACCGTGTCTAGGCCGGTCACGGCCTGGAACTATGGTATGCACGTGAATGGCATGCATCGGGATAGATCTCTCGGATACCGGCTGGTCTTTCCTCTCCTGCCGGGATACCAGAGGAAAACACGGGGGTGTGTAGCATTAGAACGAAAAGTGCAAGAGAGTGGGCTCTTTCTCAAATCCGGTGACGGTGATGGTTTTAAGAGTTAGCGGTGGAGAGCTGTCTAGGCATTGAGCCGGGCCATCTTGGCGTGGACACCTTTGCGCCTGCTGCGAGGTTCCGGTTTTAAGCAATCAGCCTTGATCACTGGTTTTGAGAAAGAGCCAGAGAGTGTTAAAAACCTGACCCAGTGCGCCGTTTGTCAAAATGGCCTCGCAATCGTGGGTACGCCCCCATAGGCGCTAACCTAAGGCTGCCGAATCGAGTGCGAGGCACCGTTTACGTGGTCGCTCATGGAGTGCTTTGGTCCATGTTCGCGCTGCAGGGCGCCAATCGTCCAGATTGACGAAGCCCCGGGCGATTATCTGAAGATCCTGCCAAATCATTTGGGAAATACGCCACACGGCGCTGGATGTCCGTCTGGACGGGAAATCCGTAGGGGGAAAAATCCGGACCGTGGGTCCGGAGGGCGTCCACCAGCACGGCGCCGAGCAGTTTCGCTAGCAGATACGTTTGGGCGAGGTCCGGGTCGAAGGCCCGGAGTTCATCAATATGGATTAAACTTTTTAATCGTTTGAAGGCGATTTCGATTTGCCATCGGAGACGATAGAGTTCAAGAATCTCGGCCGCGTCCGCTTCTGCGGCGTCCAAGGTCGTTAAAATCAACACATAATCGGCGGCGTCCAAGGTCGCCTGGGAGACCGTATGTCCGTGATTGCGCGCCTCTTTGCGGGCGGTCCGGCGCGCTTTTTCCGCCGCGGGTGCTGATTTCCGCATCGCTACAATCCGCACCCGCAGGGCGGGGCGGTCCTTCGTTCCGGCGATTTGCACCGTCCATTCCCCCGGAGTGGCATCAGGGAGCGTGCGGACGGCTTCCAGCACAGACCACGGAGTGCCGTCCAATTCTTGGAGCCGCAAAGCCTTCCACCCGAACCGGACGAGCACATCCGCGTGCTGACTCTGCACCCACGCCACGGCTGCGGGTTTGGCGTAATTGCGGTCGGCCAAGACGACGTCGCGGGGCCGCAAGTGCAGCCGCGTCAGGGACTCGCCGCCATGGGCGTCCGTGAGTTCCACGTGTTCCCACCGTCCTGTGCCAAGATTCCACTGGGCATGGAGACGCCACGTGGTCCCCGAGCTGCCGGGTCGTTGAATCGTGCTCCCATCTGTCAGCACGAGCCGAAACCGGCTCTTCACGGCGGTGCCGATGCCTTGGGATCGGAACCATTGATCCAGGAGATGCCCCAGCCACGCTGGCGCGTGGCGTAAGCGTTTTAAGACGGCCACATCCGAAAGATTTGCCAACCCGATGCGGCTGGCCCATGCCGCCGTCGTACGCAAGGACCAATCATTCCAGGCATACGCGAAAATGATGCGGAGCAACGCTTCGGCAGATTGAATCACGCGCAAGCGCGCGATGGCTCCACAAGTCCAGGCGGCATCCTGCCAGCCTTGGGGGAGAAAGTGTAATAAGACCGCCCATTGCTCATTGAATGACAAGCCTTTTTCTGGTGCGTTCTGTAAATCATCCATCACCGTGTGTGCTCACCTCGGTAGTTCGGCTATTTCCGAACTACTTCGCCGTGGACCCTTTAAAATCCTTTACGCTTTCAACATATCTTACAAAGTTAGCGCGTATGGGGTACGCCCCCCTGTCGGTGATCAGTAAGGCGAGGAGGTCTGATTAATAAGACAAGCATATGATACGCCAGAAATGGCGACAAGCCGTACACTCCCGGCAGTCAGCTCCGCACTCTCATCACACGGGCGGACCTAGATAGTGTCCAGCAGGATTCTAGGACCCTTCCGGGACGCTGTCAAGGAAGACGTTTTTGGAGCCTAGTCTGACGGTATTTCGACAAGGCGCCTGACGTCCAGTTAGGGTATACATAAAATTGACAGTCTATAGTCGTACCTCAAACAAGGGGAAAAAACTCGAGACACTCCATCCCTGGACGTGTTCAGACTACATCAACCTTCATGGGTTTCTATGGGTCGCCTCCCAAAGCATGGATGCCCGTGTTCTGTAACGGGCATCCATGCTTTGGCGTTATATAGATGACACGATTGTGCGAGAAACCGGAAGTCCCCGACCATGATCAAAAAACAGCTCGCTTTAGGATCGCTCGTCCTCTTGGGCGGCACACTGCTTGCTGGCTGTGGCGCCCCTCGGCATCTTGCCGCGACGCCGACTGGCAATGGACATCACAAGGTATCCGATACCGCCCACTCTGGGGATGTATACACCTCTTCAGGCCCCTCGACCCCGATACCATCATCAAATTTCTCAGGATCTTCCTCCCCATCCACGGTGCAAACAGGATTCAAGACCTATCGCAATATCCCGTACCACTTTTCTTTACAATATCCTACGACTTGGACCCCAATGGGTTCTAGCGTGGATGGGGGCGGGCAGTCTTTCATCTTCGATACCCACTTACCCGCATTTAGCAATCATGGCTTTGGTCTCGACGTCCCTCATCATCTAGCCGTCATTAACGCCGTAGCAGTGTACAATGCGGCACACATGACCTATGCGAAGGCTCGAAGGCCCAACAACCCGTTTATCACATCATACCATGTCGAGAAATACGAAACGGGATATGAAATTCAAGAACAGCAAAAGAGAGGCATGGAATTGTCGTACTCGATCATGTTTTTTAATCAAACATATGTCAAAACTCTTATGGTGGTCGTCCCTAATCAACTTCCGTATAAACAGATCGCCTTGGCGGTCGTGAAATCCTATAATCCGTTATCTTGATCCAATGTTTCGCGCGAATTCAGGTATGAACACGGTCTGAACTACCCATCATCGGTAGTTAGGCACTCTGCCCATCCAAAGGGTAACGCAGAACGAGACGCGGATCTTTCTCGAATCCGGTGATGATTATTGCTGTGGGGTTTTGTACCCGGAGCAAATTATAGACATGAAGAAATTCCATCCCGCCGCGCTCGCCTCTCGCCGCACTTTAGCGCATGGCAAAGATTCGTTTCTAGCACTATCACTAGCCATGTATTGGTACTTCCCGGATCTAACGAAGGTGTGTCAATAATGACTCCGAGGCTTTGGTGGTAATAAATGAGAGGCGACGACCAATCGGAAGGCCATTCGAGGGATGTCTTGATGTCCGGGTCAAGTTTACTAGCACTTTTGACAGCACTCGGCGCGTGAAATTTACCAGAACCTGGTTTATGGCAGAATATTTACGAATCGTTGCCATACCCCTTGTCGTACCCCAAACATTTTGCAAACTCAACTATTCATAGCATTGACCACTGGAGGATCAGAAAGGTCCGACATCACCACCTTGTATCTCGGTGCGTGTCCTAAGCACAAAAGGAGTGTCACTACATCCAACAACGTTAACATTAGTCCTCTCCTCCATTTGTGCATCTTATTTTCCGCTTTTCATCGTGTTGTTAGACGAAGCGGCGATATGCTGGATTTGAGCAATTCTGGCTTTTGCTATGTCTGTATGTCCAGCAGATAGAGCGCTTTGTGCTATGGTGCTATGAACATGCAACACCCAACGTGTGTTGGGAACGCTGTCTAAACTGCGGTCGAGGTCGGCCAATTGCTGTTGCCATATAGCCCACGATGGCTGGCTGGCCTCGAGTTCGATAATACGGATCGTGAACCACGACGCGACTAACGTATCGCTTAAGAACGACTTCGCCTCTCGGCACAAGTGAAGACATTGGTCCCGGCATCCGCGTTTCAGAGCCGCTTCAGCCCTGACCGATCCCCAGTTTTTACCAGTTGATTGGATGTTTTGTGGCAGTACAACGAGTTCAGCTGTGATCTCGGCGCCCTGGGCGCGGCGCGCCAGGTGGGTCTCGGAAGCGTCGGCAGCGATTCCAGGACTTTTCGACGGAGAAAACGCCAGAACGCCAGGCCATGCCCGATTCGCCCACCGAGAGCGAACCGGGACGGTGTGATTGACGACGCTCTGCTGAATTTATGGTCCGGCGGTTGCGGTCACGCTGCAAATCGGCAACGGCGGAATGCGGAGGCGAAAGTCGCGCACGGCGCGGAGCAGAGTGCGCCACACCACGTCATGGTGTGCCAAGCCCCAATGGCCCAAGCGCCACAATGCATGCGTGCGGTACGCTGTCACCGTATTGGCTCGCCACTCGCGGGCTTTGCCCGCGGTTTCCATAACCCACCCGGCGACATTCAACCAATAATACGCCCACGCAAAGACCAGGAGCATCCGATCCCACCGTTCCGGAGTGCTCAGACTCACGGCATCTAGATGAAATCCTTCATACTGATCATTCTTCTGATCTTTAAAGCACTCTTCGGTGGTAAATCGTTGGCCATACGCCGCGACAAGGCGTCCCGGCTCCCAATTCTTCAGGCCCGCCGACACCACGAGATCCCAGGGATCCGGATAGCCCGGTTCCGCGTACACGATGACACGGCACGGGTAGGCATCCTTCCCGTAGCGACGCCCGTAGCGCACGGCGGGCAACTCCTTCAACACCGGACGCTCGAGGGCATAACCATACAGCGGGCGCCAGCGCCCGTCCGACTGGACCCAGACGGAGCCTTTCGTGCGAATCACCCAATCCCATCCTAAAGTATCCAAGGCCCGGAAGAGTTCGACTGCCGCAAAACCTCGGTCGGCCAACAAAATGGGATGGCATGTGGGAGGAATGAATTGCGCCACGCGCTGACACAGAGCCAATTCAATCGCCCGCATCCGATCCTTTAAGGAGTCTTTCCGCGCCGTAACCCAGCCTAACGGAATCGCGCGGCCATGCGCCCGCCAATTTAAGGACAGAATTTGATGCACGCCATCCCGTGGATCGGTCCAGTCGAGCGTCAGTAAGGCCTCCGGCGCATCGGCGAGCAGATAGGTGATCAAATCGCCTTGGGCTCTCACGATATCAATCCGCGGATTGCCCAAAAAGCGGTCAACCCGTTTGATAGCATGCTTGGCTGTCGTGGTGACCTCATCCGCCATCGCCAGATGGCGACCGATGATGGCTGAGCCTAAGAGTGGAAACTGGACGACCGCCCAGACTAACGCGGCCAACGTCGTGCGTTGAGATTTTCGTAGAGACCCATGCATTTGGAAAAACGACGTGATAGACTGAAGTTGAATCATCGGGATCCTCCTTGTGCGAACAGTCCTGAACACACTGAACACTTCGCCAGAGGGTCCCGATTCTCCTTTGCGAAGAATATTTTCCCTATACAGAAAATACCTACATTAAAACTGGGGATAGGTCAGGCTTCAGCCTGTGTGGCTAAGAACTCACCGTAAACAATGGGATCGGAGTCCTTCATGCCATCGGCCTCCGACACCACGACCTCCGCGGCATCCCACGCATCGCGCTGCACGCAACACCAAAGGATGTTGTTGAGTACGCGCATGCGTTCTGTAGAACCAGCACCGTGTGTACGATAGATTTGAAGCGCTGTTTGATAATCGTCCTGCGCCGCGAGCCAATTCTGACGACGAGCGGCCACGTTGCCAAGGCCGATCCATGCCATCGCTTGCCGCATGGGATCGACCACAGTTTGAACAGCGCGCTGCCAGGACTCTGCCGCTTCATCATAGTGACCTATCTTCCACCAAACCAACCCTAAATTGCAAAGAGCGGATTCCCATGCATCGCGATGCGTCTTATCTTCGACGGCGTGAAGCAGAGGCCCAGTCGCATCATGCGGGCGCCCTGCGATCAAGTACGCTTTACCAAGCAACGACAGCGATTCGCCCCGGCGAGATACGGGCATGGCTGAATTGCGCACGAGAGGAACTAAAAGGATAATCAGCCGCCGCCACAGTCTGCGCCGTTCGAGGTGTCGGACCAGGAGCCATTCGGCGTTCCATCGTTCACGCGCACCGTGAGCGTTATGCAAGAGTTGACGCAATGTCTGTTGAATGGTCAACACAGATTCGTTCTCCCAGAGTCGTTCCAGCACTACGAGGCGTTGTTCTGGACTACGCGCCGATTGCAACAACAACAGGTCGAGCGCACCGATAGGAAGGTCCAGCCCGTCCGTGATGGCATCCAGCGTCGCCAAGGATGGAACAATGCGACCTCGTTCAATGGCGCTCAACGTTGCTACTGGTACGCGACGACTCACCGCGCCCAACTTCCAACCGCGTTCCTTACGTAGGTAGCGGATTTTGCTTCCAATTGGCGTCGAATTATGGCTCTGATCCATACCTAATGGTTTCTCCTCTTGTAAGCGAAACCCTGCCGCGAATCCCGCGAAAAATTCTACTGGCACTTTGCATACTTGAACGCTTGTAGAAATATTCACCAGTATTGGAAGAGGATCCCACTACAAACTGCCGAAATATTTCTATTGCAAAGGTTGACGACACTACGCAATCGGGCGTGCGGGTCGAACCTTGCAAGGAGGTTAACGATGATCAAGAAACACTGGAAAACTGTTATTGCTGCGACCAGCATCTTAGCGCTTGTCGGAATGTCCTCAGCGGCAATGGCGGCACCGCTGCCGAGCTATCAGGTGAAAGCGTTTAACAACGATCTCTCAGCGGCTCCGTCGCTCGGTTCCTTCTTAAGTCAGAACGGCGCTCAGGCGATTAACAACCAAAATGTCCCGCTCCAATTGAGCGACACTAAATACTACGTCGTACATGGTGTTCAGCAGAGCAATGGCCAGTACGCTTATCCCTATAATGTTGCATCGCCCCATGGGCAGTACATCGGCACTGAAGAGATCGCCATTAACCCCACGAACCATACCCAACTTATCGAGGTGGGCGTGGCAAGTCCTGCATCCGTGGCTGCCGTACCTCAGCCCAGGGGATCACAAGCGACCAGTACTGTTGGCAGTTTAACTGATCCAAACCCTGGAACGGGTACGGATCCGTCCACGTCGGGTTACTATGAAGTTGTATGGCACGATCCCATTGATGCATCGATGACGATTGTCAAAGATAACATTAGCTTCACCTATGACGGTACTTACGTCGATTCCTTTAGTGGATCGGATTACCGTTGGTGGTACTCGGATGATGGATGGTTTGCCTACGGCCATTCCATCGGCTCTTATTACAACACATCGGCCGATGAGGAAGCGACCGTGTGGACCTATCAAATGTTTCAGAATAACGTTTTTGGGAATGTCGTACCTACCTGTGGCGAGAAGGGAGACACCTACATTGCGGTGGACGACAACAACGTGCACGCCTATGGCAACGGATCTGTGACTGGGCAGGTTAACACCTATGCTTACGGTGGTTGTTATGGATATCTAGGATACTATACCATTACTTCCGGGGGCGCTTAATGCGCGATCATCACTAACGAAGAAACCGACACCCTCGCAGGTGCCGGCTTCTTTCCCTTATTTAGGGAGTGACAACGTCTGATCAGGCGATCGGGTAGTCAGCCACAGGATGGCAGACCCAATCCCCGTCGCCGCTAATAAGCCGATGATTAAACCGGCCTTGGCCGAAGACAGTCCGGTTGGCGCTAGCATCCATTGCACGACGAGATGTAGAATCCATGCCGCCGCTGCTGCGACAGGACGAACGGCCTTCCATGACCACGCTGGTCGCCGCCACGCGGCAATCCACACCCATGGTGTTAGCCCAGTGAAATCCATCCCGAAGGACCATGCCAACACCGGAATCCCGACCAGCCCCCAGACCCATCGCCAGCGAGGAATGGCACTAATGCGACCCAAGACTACCGTCGCCACCAGATACCCAACGGCCACGGCCGGGAGGGTTGCATAGTGAGTGATGCGGTGCCATAGGACCCAGTCAATCAGCATCCCCAGCGCCGTGACGAGCGGCCATCCCCAGCGAACCGCAAATCGTTCGTTCATCGGCCGTGTACCGTCGCGACCGCGCTCTGGCTACTCGTACCGCCCTGAATTGGATTCGCCCATTGGAGCAGAGTTGATGTCGGAACGCCAACCTCGACGAGTTCTGTCTGTTGAGTCTGGTTGACAGCGAGCGGGATCGTGGCCACCGTGGAGCCAACTACTGAGACTGAGAACGGATCTTGCCATTGCCCGTTCTGCTGCACGCCGCGCACCACATAATAGGTGGGGTTCGAGACCGGCAATCCGGCGTTGCTCAGGCCGGCCGTGCTCACATATTGCGTCGGACTAGCGATTGGGGTCACTGATCCCGTGACGTGATAGGTGGAGGCCGCGGGGCGCGCCGCGGCATCCGCCACCGTTGCCACCACCAACCCTCCCAATATGACCGTCATACCTGTCCAGAGTTTCAACGTACGCTGCATGACTGATTACTCCTTTCGGTCGCGTGGGGCATCGTCATCCACATGATTCAACACATGACTTGCCAGTTCGTCCGCCGTCATCCCCCGGAGCAACTCCGTGAGATGGTCGAGGCCTTCATAGAAGTATTTAAGCGCTTGGATGCGCTCGGAAACAAACGCATCCCGCTCCTGCTCAGCCTGTTTCAGGCTATCTTCCACCAACTGAAACGAGGCAGCGAAGGCCGGTTGGTAGCGTCGCCCAAGAAATGCGCGGGTAATGTCCCAAAAATCGCTGTTCGCCACGAAGAACACGCGTCGGTTGCCCGGCACATACTGTCGGCGGACCATATTCAATTCTTCCAAGCGATGAATGCCCACGCTAACATTGCCTTTGGTGACACCCAATTCCTTCGCGATGTCCGCCAGTGTCAACGGTTCAGAGGCGGTATAAAGGACAGCGTAAAGCTCCCCCGTACTGCGGCCCATGCCCCAAAACCCGCTTTGCATCCCTAATGCACTCATCAAGAGGTGCCGCGCCTCTGTTTGTGCCATCTCTAAATCCCCTTTTATGAACGTTTAGTTCATTCTAAACGTTCATATGCAACAAAGCAACATGAACTTATGAAGCGAAGTGCGCTCCTGCTTGCTTTGCCTGAATGGCGTCCAACGTAAACACCAAATTTTGCATTGCTTTGGCCGTAAGTGCACCGTTAACTCGCTCGACGACCATTCCCTTGCGATTGAGGAAAACGATAGTCGGGTACGTGCTCATGTGCCATATGGTCCAACCGGAAGGTGCTACATAAGCCGACACGTTAGCTTGCGTCAGCCCAAATTGATGTAGATACTCTTGCATCGTTCGGCTGGTGCCCAACACATCCTCTGTTGCTCCCACTTGATCGTGGCCCGAAAAGGGTGGGCTCTGAGGCCCCGGAACCCCGATTCCGCCCCGCGCCGAGACATCTACTAAATCCAGTTGAAATCCCGGTGTTGTTAGCACTGTGGGCCATACGTATTTATCTTCGTAAGCACAGTACAAACACCAGCTGGCCATCAGCATAACAGCAGTCAATTGTGAACCGTGCTTTAAGGCTGTAACCGAATCGGTGTCGACTGCAATCGCACTATTTTGCGTAGCTTTGAGCTCCGTGGCGACCTTGGTAGACCGATGGATAGGCCGCCTTGCCGTCCGTGAGTGAGCCCCATCAATGTGCCTATAGGCCCATGCTCCCGCACACACGACACCAACTGCGACAGCGACCCACCACCAACGTCTGGACTGCATGATTCGACTATGCTGCTCTTCGCCTTTTATCATTGGCTGCCCCTTTCTTTCTGAGCTATCCGTAACGCTCTATTTCGCGATAAAACAGCGGTCGGCCTGCATTGTCGAGGATAAACTGTTCTACGAGTCCATCGACAAACTTACGTTCGCTAGAAAAATCGTACAATGCTTCACCCCACTTATTTCCGTACTATCGGGGCGGTGGTGATGGACTGAAGTCTTGGCTGGGGCTAGAGTTCGAGCTCGTCTTCCATGCTCTTCGGGGGCTGGCGGTCTTGTGCGCGCCGTGCCCGCATTGGGACGTCACGTGGGGTAGTCGCTCGACGTTCGGCTTAGAAGTTTTGGAGAGTCGGAGGGAGCTGCTCCATAAACCGCGTAAAGACCTCGGGCGTGCGCCAATCGACTTCTCGCTGCGTCAGAATGCGGGCGCTCACCGTGCTGGCCTCCGCGACCAACTGGCGGTGAAAGGCGGGTTGGGACCAGGCGGCATGCTGGCGATTGGCCGCATTGAGACGGACAAGGATCGCCAGGGTGCCGACCGTCCGCGCTGTGGCCAACGCGGGCCGCATCTGGGCCACGGTGGGCTGCAGCGCTTGCCACGCAGCATCCGCTGCCTTAGCCGCTTGCTGATAGGACTGGACGCGCTCCTAATAGGCGGCCGCATCTTGGTGGACACGCGCTAAATGCGTTTCCTGGACGGTCAGGTGCTGGCGGGCGGCGCGTAGCTGATCCGCATCGAAAAGCCGTCCGAAGAACGTATTGCCCTGCGCCACGTCTTTTTGCGCACGCGCCACTTGGGGGTTTATGTAGCATTGGACCGAAAAGTGCAATAGCCACTAAACATCGGTCTAAAACCACCCCAATCTCTCAGGAAACAGCCCTTCCACTCCCATCGGGAGCGCTGTTGCTCGAAAATAATCGTCTGACGACTGGCCCTATGTAAGGGTCGCAAGCTCTATTGCACTTTTCGTTCCATTGCTCGTATGATGACACCATGTCAACGCCGTCCGGCCTAATTTCTTTTTGGGCCATGCGAGGTCAGTCGTCAAGGTCGGCGCAGCCGCTCCAGGGAAACCTTGACGAGAACCGAGGCTGGCCTATCCTGGCCAGGGCCGGACGGGGCCGCTGGTCCCAGCTCGGCGCATGCGGGAGTTCCCTTGCACGAGAGTTTTGAGGCGACGGCGGGTCATTCTCGTATACGCGGGCTGATAGCTCTCGAAAGAGAGCGTAACCGCCAGTGAGTGAATCCGACGGGAGCTGTCTCACTCTACACACGCGTGCTCGACCAGCGTCTGAACGCATAGCCACTGGACGAGGGCTCTCCCGGTTCCGTGATGACGCCGCATGCACCGAGCACAGATCAGAAATCTATGCCATCCGAAAAATGCCCACGACTCAATGGGCGACGACCCCCCTCCTTCGCGGCGGCAGGGGGTGTCTCTTCGGCACGCAGTGTGGCCCGCGTCCAGACAGCCACCTCCCAAACATACCCGCATAGTTCCCGACCCACCGCGGTATAGGCGGGCGCGTAGCCTTTT
>JAKAAS010000017.1 GCA_021802225.1 Bacillota bacterium | reverse complement strand
AATCACGGCAATGGATGATCCCAGGTCTGCTCCAGAATGAATCCCATCCGCAATCAGGGCCCGGGAGTTTCCAACAATACCCACAGTGATTTTCAGTGCCATCAGAATAAAATTTCCTACGGCCCCCCATGCCGCACTGCGGGTACTGGTTCGCAGTTCTCCGTCGACATCAATCATGCGTCTCACCTGTTTCCAGATTACTCGCTCCCGCTATTATTGTAACATGGCTGAAACTAAGGCCGGAGACGCGCGATAATAATGACTAGCAGCACCACGGAAATGGACTTAACCGCCCTTACGACCACAATCTGGCGGACATCTTGCCCGAATCCCTGCATTCTCTTAGCTGCGTCAAACCCCACGGTGCCCTGCCAGGCCACGATGCCCAAAATCGGGCTGAGCAGCAAGGCCAGCCATAGCAGCACCCAGGATTCCCGGAGGAGGCGGGACGGGCTGCGGACCGCGGGCGGCTCCGGCATCCACAGATGAAAGGCCCAGTCGCCAGCGGCGGCGACGGCCCATTCTCCGACAAGCGCCCACCCCCACCAGTAGGGGTATCCCAGCCGGAGCGCTGTCTGCAGCGCAACCGTGATGACAAGCCACGGCCCGTCCCACAGCCAAGCCCCTGCGGCTGATACCAGAAGCCACCCCATGATCCCGCCTCCCTGTTGGGTTCCGCTTTCCTATCCTCCTATCATGCCCAATTCAGGAAAACTCCCGCAAAGCAGGAAACGCCCGGATAGCACCGGACGCTTCTCACACATTGATCGGCCGCACTCCCCATCAGGCGGAAGCCGGTTTGGTCTTCTTCTTGCCCTGCTCTTTTTTTGTCCATAAAAGCCAAATAGGGCTGGCGATAAAAATCGAAGAGTACGTGCCAAAAACCACCCCGAAAAGCATCGTCAAGGCAAAGTCGCGAATGCTGCTGCCAGCGAAGATCAAGAGGGCCAGCAAGGCGATAATCACCGTGGTGGATGTGTTGATGGAGCGCACCAACACCTGATTCAGACTCTTATTCACCAGGTCGTCCAACGGGTCGTTCTTCTTCCGGACCGCTAGATTCTCCCGAATACGGTCGAACACAATGATTTTGTCTGTAATCGAGTAGCCAAAAATCGTCAGTACGGCCATGATGAAATACTCCGTAATCTGAATGTGAATCAGGGCAATCAATCCGATAGTAATGATGACATCGTGCAGCATGGCGATAATCCCTGAGAGAGCAAACCGCCACTCAAAGCGGATAGTGATGTACAAAATGATGGCGACAACGGCGAGGACTACCGCAATCAGAGCCCTCTGCTCTGTTTGCTGTCCGATAATCGACGAAACCCGGCTCGTGGAAATTTCCTTGAACGCCCCCACGTCGCGTCCGAGTTGGGACAGCAGCGCATCCCGCTCGTGCTCGGAAATGGTGGGGGTCGTAATCATCACGTTGTCATGCCCGCTGCCGAGAAAAACCACCGTGCTGCCGCTGAGTCGGTCGCGGTCCAGCACCGTGTTGATCTTCGTGGCCGTAACACCCTGGTGAAATTGAAGGTTCATCTGCGTCCCGCCAGTAAAATCGATGCCGTAATTGAGACCCCGGATAAAAAATGCCCCGAGAGCCAGAATGACCAGCATCCCCGACACCACAAACCATGTTTTCCATGGCCGGACAAATTCAAAATGGTACCGCATCTTGAGAATCCCCCTACCCCACAAATATGGTGCGCACTTTAGCCCACCCGGCATCTGCCACCCACCGGATGACCACTCCTGTCACCGATACCGCCGTGAGCAGGGAGACGGCCGTGCCAATCATGAGCGTCAACGCAAATCCTTTGACTTCTCCGGTCCCTAGGAAAAACAGAATGAGGGAGGAGACAAAAGTGGTTACATGCGAATCCAAAATTGCGCGGATGGCGTGCCGGAACCCTGCCGCAACTGCAGCGCCGGGCTTCTTGCCATTGATCATCTCTTCACGGATCCGGGAGAAAATAATGACGTTGGCATCCACGGCCATACCTACAGACAGTATCAGTCCGGCGATGCCAGGAACGGTAATCACCGCGTGGATGCTCCACAGTCCCCCCACCACCAGCAGCAGGTAAATCAGCAGAGCCATATCAGCCACCAAGCCGGCCAAGCGGTACCAGAAAATCATGACAATCCCGATGAGGGCTATCGCAATCATTGCCGCCACTTTGCTGGCTTGCACCGAGGCATGTCCCAGAGTCGCACTCACCGTGCGCACGTCAAGCACCTTAAGGTTCACGGGCAGAGCGCCTGACTGCAAAAGCAAGGCCACTTGCTGCGCTTTCTTCAAGGTGGGAAAGTTTCCGCTCATCTGCGCCTGGCCATTGGGAATCACGCTTTGCACCACCGGAGCTTCGACCAGTTTGCCATTGAGATAGATCGGCAACTCCTTGCCCAGATACTGCTTGGTCGCCGCCGCAAACAGCGCGGTGCCCTTGTGATTGAATGTGAGGTTAACCACATACTGGCCATTGGCTTCCGCCGCTGCAGCCGAGGACAGGTCTCCGCCGGTCACCAGAACCTTGCCCGTAGGACTTTTAATTTCGAGCACAGCGGTTTGTCCCAAAAATTTCAATGCTTGCTCCGGGTCCTTCACACCCGGCAAGTCGATGGTGATACGATTGGATCCCACCTGTTCGATGACAGGCTCCGATACCCCTAAAGAGTTCACCCGAAAGTTCATAATTTCCATTGCACGCGCCATTGTCTGGACATTGACGGGCTGGCCCGGAGAGGGCTCTGCCTGATAAGTCGCAGTAACTCCGCCTTTTAAGTCCAGTCCATAGCGCAAATGGCTGGCGACGGGATTGATCTGCAAAAAGTAAAAAAGGGCTGCGATGATCACCGCAACCAGGGCAAAAAACTTGATTCTGCTCTTTCGACGCATTGCAAAGCCCCCCGGTTCAAAATCGTTTCATTATAGTCCGCGTCGTCAGGCAGTGTCAATTCGCGGCTATTTAGGCCAAGGCGCCGGTATAAATGCCGCAAACTGTCTGCGGGCCTGTTGCAGGTCCGCAATGTCAGGTATTTGCAGCGGAGCCGTCCCACCGCAACAGATCCGGTAGCGCAGCGCGGCCCGGTCTTGCTCTGTGCAAAAGCAGGCGGGGTACGCCCATAATTTGTCGAGTCCAGCACGCTGGTCAAACCACTGCACAATCACGCCAGCCACCCCCGCAGGGCTCAGCGGGTCGGTGCGCACGACCAGGCTGGCAGCCTCGCGCGCCGCCCGCAGGCTGAGCCATTGCTGGATATAGTGTTGGCGCGTCCAGCTAATGCGCCGCCGGCGCCGGACCGTAGCAAAATCCGCTGCCAGCAAAATTACGGGATGGTTTCCCTTCCGGCGAAAGAGTGTCGGCACTGCTGAATGCTCCTGCGCCACCGACTGCGCCACTATCCCGTAATCCGCCAAAACCTCTGATACGGTCGATTTGCCCGCTGCGCACACCCCGACCAACACCACCCCATTAATAGGGAATGCTCGCGGAGAGTGTCCGAATGGCATTATCTTCACCGCCCCTGACCGCCAATGCGACTATGCTGACATCATCTCCGGGACGGTCCTTGTCCAAGAGCAGCGTTTGCAGCATCAGCTCATTGACCCATGCTTGCAGGTCATGGATCTCCAGCGTATTCATTTCATCTTGAATCTTCTCCCACGGCAGTGTTTTCCCATACCGCTTGCCGGCATTGGTCACCCCGTCGGAAAATGTCAAGAGGACCGTGCCCTCCACGAGGGCCAGTTCCGTGATGGCCGGCCGGGTCTTCCGGTATGTCCCGATCACCTCGGCCCCGCCCTCCAAGCGAAAGACCACATTGTCCTGGCGAACGAGGACAGGCACGGGGGTGTTGCGCGCAATCACCATGGTTTTGGTGTGCATGTCACAGGACAAAACCGCCAAGGTCGCCGTGACGCGCCCTTCACGAGCCGTGTAGAGCATGTCTTGAACAGCCCGGGCGACAGCTCCGTCCCGGGAACCGTCTGCAATCAAACTCACGGCCTTCATGGCCACCAGACGGCTGATGCGTTTGGCTGCTATCCCAGAGCCCTGGCCGTCCGCCAAAATCACCGAGACGCCTCCGAGAGGCCGCTCCACCAGTTCGATGGTATCCCCGCTCTCGCCAAATCCCCCTTTAGGGACTTTCGACCACGCTACATCAATTCTCATTCAGTGTCACCCTAACTTGCCAGTGTGCGGCTTTCACCAACCCGGCGGGTAATATGCATAACATCCAGCAGTTCCAGAAAAAGGACAGCGAATCGGCGGTTGGCCCCCAGGACCTCTTTCAATTCGCTGGTGGTGAGAGACGTTTGGTCCGCCAGCGCCTGGACCACCCGGCCGCGCCCCTCACCGAAAACAGTGTCCGAAATATAGAGCCCCTCATCCAGCCGGACGATTCTCTGCTGCTGCACAAGGCGCTCGAGAATATCGAAAAAGCGGTCTGCGGCAATTCCAGTCTGCGCCATGAGCTGTTCTGCACCCACAGGCTTGAGTCCTGACGTGTGAATGGCCTGGTATAGCGAGTCAATCTCCTGTCTCCACGAGCCGCTGACGCGGGGCACAAAGTCTTCCATGCGGACCCATTCACGGTCCAGCACGGCCCCGTCAACGCGGTTCACCACAAAGAGTGTGCTCTTCAAGGTCCACTGTGGCCAGAGTCTCTCCCGCAATCGTTCGCGTTCGATTCCGGGGCGGAGCGGGTGGGCTTGGTGATATTCCTTCAAAAACTGGAGCAACAAATCCGCAAGCGGAACGAGAAAGGCCCTCAGCAACACCTGCCGTTCGGGCCCGTACAGAATCTCCGGGTTGGTTTCGCAGAGGTGCTCCACCTCTCCCAGAGGATATCCCGTCCGCTCAGCCAGTGTGTCAATGAGGCAGGGAGCTGGGCAAGCACGCAGTTGCGCTTGAACCACATCCTCGACGGAGCCATGCGCGAGCAGGTCCAGACGGCTAATCAATTCTGGTTCCTTGCGTTTATGATGGACTCCGACTTCGACGACACGGCCGCCTCCCACCGTTATCACCGGGCTGTAGGACCGGATGAGAAAGCGGTCGTGGCGGCTGGCCGGCACCAAAGACTCCAATCGCAGTTCTGCGAATGCCCGTTCCCCAGGGGCGAGACTATCGCGGTCGTACCAGTACAAGCGGCCGATAGCCTCGGCGGTTCCCAGATGCACATGCACCCGGCTGCGCTGGTCCAGTTCGGGACTGGTGCCGAGAAGGGACACGTCCACCGCTAAAATGTCCACCGCTTTCACCGTGCCAGGACTGGCCAGCATTTTCCCCCGGTGCACATGGTCCTTGTCAATCCCGGCGAGGTTGACGGCCACCCTCTGTCCGGCCACCGCATACTCCACTTTCCGGCTGTGCACCTCAAGCCCCCGAACCCTCACGGGAAAGGGGCCCGGCACTACCTCTAGGGCATCTTCTGGGTGGATGGTGCCGCTGACCAGTGTGCCCGTAACCACCGTCCCGAATCCGCGTACAGAAAATACCCGGTCTACCGGGAGCTGGACCAGACCGGAGGCGCTGCGCACAGGGACCTGCAAAATCAGGGTGTCCAGCGCCTCCAGCAGTTCAGGGATCCCCCGTCCGGAAACCGAGTCCACCACCAGCACAGGAGATTGCTGAAGAAATGAACCCGTTAGGGCCTCGCTGACGGCCTCCTCAACAATGGGGAGCCATTCGCTTTCCACGGTGTCGGCCTTGGTAATGACCGTCAAACCCATTTCCACCCCCAGCAGAGTCAAAATATCCAAGTGCTCGCGGGTTTGGGGCATGATGCCCTCATCTGCCGCCACCACCAGCATAACTGCATCCATGCCGTGCACCCCGGCTACCATATTGCGTATAAACCGCTCGTGGCCCGGCACATCGATAAGAGCGGCATGCTGGCCGCTCGGAAGTGTAAAATCTGCAAAACCCAAGTCTATGGAAATGCCCCGCGTGCGTTCTTCGGGGAGGCGGTCGGTGTTCACTCCCGTCAGTCTTTGGGTCAAAGTGGTCTTGCCATGATCTATATGCCCGGCGGTGCCGATGATGATGGGTCTATGGTAGATGTCGGCCATTTTGAACCGCCCTCCTAACCTTCCCGAAAATGTTTGGTGTATCCCTTCGCAGTGAGATACTGGCGCACCTCCAACAGTGCGGTGTAGGTCGGGGTGATGTAGGTCACCTGTCCCGCACCGGTCTTGGTCAGCAAATCATCCAATGCATCGGAAGGCTTCTCGATCACCGTGATGCTGTCCGGATCCACGCCAGCATACTGAAGGCGCAGCGCCATATCCTGCGCCCGTATCCCACTGGCCCAGAATTTGCCGGCTGGATGGGATTTGAGCCACGTCTCAAAGTCTACGTCCCACAGCCATGAGACGTCCTGGCCGTCGGCATAATGGTCATTGATAATCAGCAGCATGTTTTTGTCGGGATGGGGGTCTTGTTGAATCGTCTCCAGCACTTGATTGAATCCCACCGGATTTTTCACGAGCGCCATCCACACGAGACGGTCCTGAATGCTGACAGCCTCCATCCGGCCAAACGCTGGCCGAAATTCTTCCAGTCCCTCACTGATTTCTGCGAGCGTCACATCATACAACAAGGCGAGACTGATGGCAGCCATCACGTTATACGCATTGTAAAGGCCGGGAAGGCGGTTGGGCACGGTAAACTGCTCGCCCCTAAAATCTATCCGCAAAGGGTAGGACGCCCCCCCCTTGCCAATCCACCAGAAGCAAATCCGGCACGGGTCGCCGAAAATGGCATTGCGGACATTCATAGTCTCCGATGTGGGCATAGTACTGGCGCCGGTAGTGCAAAGGGCTGGCGCACCGCGGGCAGAACCGCGCATCAGCCACATCGTACCCTCCCGGGCTGCTCGCGTAAGCGGACAGGTCCGCGCCATAGTAGAACACCCGCGGGTGATTCTCGCCCAAATATGCCACTTGCGGGTCATCCGCATTTAAAATTAGCCAGCCCTGGTCTGCCAGCGACTCAATGCCGCGGCGAACAAAATTCACGGTGGTGGACAGTTCCCCATAACGGTCGAGCTGGTCCCGAAAAAAGTTCGTGACGACAATTGCCCGCGGGCGGCTTTCCTGAGACGCTTTGGGCATTGTGGCCTCGTCCGTCTCCAGCAAGGCCAGATCGCCATGGGGCATCAGGCGAAAGTGGCTCGCCTGCAGCAATGTCGCCGTAAGACCCAGGATCAAATTGGCGCCTGTCCGGTTGTGAATCACCTTGAGTCCACTCGCGCGCAAAAGGTGGCTCGCCACTGCCGCCGTCGTGGTCTTGCCATTTGTGCCGGTTAAGAGGATCACTCCTTGCGGCAGGTGAGCGCTCAACCGGATAAAGACCTGCGGGTCAATGCGCCGCGCCACCAGCCCCGGAAGCGAGCTGCCCCCTCTCCCGGTCAAGCGGCTTACCCATCCCGCCATACGCCCCAGCCATACCGCCAGTGCAAATCTCATGAATCGGGGTTCCCCTCCCCGTATTGCTGACGGTAATACTCCCGGTAGACTCCACTCTTAACCGGGCGCCACCAATCCTCGTGGTTTTGATACCAGGCTACGGTGTCCCGGATGCCCTGCTGCCAGGGAATGCGGGGCTCCCACCCGAGTTCCTTGGTGATTTTCTGCGCATCCATGGCGTACCGCCGGTCATGTCCCAACCGGTCGCTGACCATAGTCACCACGGACTCTGGCAATCCCAGAATATCCCGCAAGTCTTCCGCGATCTCCCAATTCGATTTTTCCGTATGTCCGCCAATATTGTAGATCTGGCCGCTCTTACCGCGGGTGAGCACATCCCAAATGGCCCGGACGTGATCCGAGACATGCAGCCAGTCGCGCACATTGCGCCCATCCCCATATAACGGCCATGGCCTCCCTTCCAGGCCGTTGGTCACAAACAGCGGAATAAGCTTTTCAGGAAACTGGTATGGCCCGTAATTGTTGGAGCAGCGCGTAATGACGACATCTTGCTGGTAAGTCCGAGAAGCGGCGAGCACGACCATGTCGGCGGCCGCCTTGCTGGCCGCGTAAGGGCTGTTTGGCTCAAGAGGCGAGGTTTCCCGAAATTGCCCCGTGGGGCCTAAGCTGCCGTAGACCTCGTCTGTAGACACGTGCAGGAACCTCGGCACGCGGTACTGGCGAGCCAGCTCTAATAAAACCTGGGTTCCCACCACATTGGTCACCACAAAAGGCGCCCCGGACTGAATGCTGCGGTCGACATGCGACTCCGCCGCAAAATTAATCACCGCATCCACCGCCTGGTCTGCAAACCACGGTTCCAACTGCGGTCTGTCGGCAATGGAAGCCTGCACCCACCGGTAGCGGGCATCATTCGCATATTCCTCCACGTTGGCGGGATTGCCCGCATAAGTCAGCGCATCCACATTCAGAATGTCCACATCCGGCACCTGCTCTAAAATCCAGCGGACCATTTGGGACCCAATAAACCCCAGGCCCCCCGTCACCATGATTCTCACGTATCGTCTCTCCTTATCGGTTCTGGGTCCGCCAGTCAAAGTCAATGTCCGGATCATTCCAAGCCAGGCGCTTTTCATCCGGGTCTGCTGGCCGGTACGACTCGGTGGTGAAATACACAATCATCGCCGGGGTATTGCCGAGTACCCGGTATCCGTGAACCACTCCCACTGGGATGACAATCAGGATGGGATTCATTTCACTGGGATAAAGCACCTGCGTCACCTGGTAGGTCGGCGAGTTGCGGCGCTGGTCATAGAGGACGACCTGGGCGGAACCCACGGGAAAAAACCACAGGTCATCCTGCCGCTCATGATAATGGAATGCCTTAATCACGCCAGGGTAGCTCATAGACAGCGAGGCCTGCCCGAAGTTTCGCAAAAGCTGATCATCATCACGCAAAATTTCTTGAAAAAACCCCCGGTCATCTGGATGCCTTACCAGTTTCTTGACCACTACGCCGTCAATGGCTCCGAACTCACTCATTCTCCAATTCCTTCCCCTCTTATAAATCTACCCGGCTCTGGTCACCCAATACCAGGCGCACCGCGCGGGGACGCTTATGGCCACCCTGCACGACGGCGCCACGCCCAATGAGGGACTGGTCAATGCGCTCCGGCACCTTGCTAATCCGGCTCTCAGGCAGGACCACACTATTCTCCAGTTCCGTTTCCTCAATGATGACGCCATCTCCGATGGCTGTATAGGGCCCGATGTAGCTGTGGAGGATATGGACATTCTCGCCAATAACGACTGGGCCCCGGATAGTGCTGTGCTCAACACGGGAGCCTCTTCCCAACTGCACCCTCCCAACAATCTCGCTAGCTTGGTCCACCGTACCTTGCATGCTCATTGGGACATCCTCCAGCATGAGGCGGTTGGCTTCAATCACGTCTTGGGGCCGTCCTGTATCCTTCCACCATCCCTGCACAAAAGTCGCATCTACGATGCGCTCACGGTCAATCAGCGTCTGGATAGCGTCCGTGATTTCATATTCGCCCCTTCCAGAGGGTTGCAAAGTGGCCACGACCTCGTGAATTTCCGGCCCAAAACAGTACGCCCCCACCAAAGCCCAGTGCGACGGCGGATCTGCTGGTTTCTCCACCAGCCTGACTACCCGGCCGCCCTCCACCACAGCTACCCCAAACTGACGGGGATCGTCCACCTCTGTCAAGAGAATGGACGCTGCATACTGCCCGCTGGCAAATCGGTCCACCAGGGGTTTCAATCCGCTGCGCAGCAAATTGTCTCCCAAAAACATCAAAAATGGGTCCTGGCCCAAATACGTTCCCGCGATTTTGACGGCGTGCGCCAGCCCCAGTGGGGCGGGTTGCGGAATGTAGGTAAATCGGCAGCCAAATGCGTCGCCGCTTCCGAGCTTGGCCCGGATCTCTTCTCCCGTCTCCCCGGTGATGACGCCAATATCCTCAATTCCCGCTTCCACCATAGCGTCCACCGCATAAAATAAAATAGGGCGATTAGCCACTGGGATCAACTGCTTCGCCCCAGTATATGTTAAAGGACGGAGGCGGCTTCCCGTGCCTCCCGCAAGGAGCAATCCCTTCAATGTCATCAAGTGACTCCCTTATCATTGTCTTTGACAAAAATATTGTAGCTATCCCTGCCAGTTTTGGCCATTATCTCCCAACCATCCACAGGTCACGCCCATATTGACAGGTTACATCACAAAAGGGTAAAATGCATTACGGGCGTCGGGGAGTAGCGCAGCTTGGTAGCGCGCCTGCTTCGGGAGCAGGAGGTCGCAGGTTCAAATCCTGTCTCTCCGACCACAAAATTTTAGACAGGGCAAGGGTTTCAGGGTTTTAAACGGCCAGCCCGCTAGGCCGCAGAAACCGCAAAGATACGCAGACAGGCCGCAGAAGATACGTAACACAAGTGTAAGAGAGTACATCAGAACGTACAGGAGCGACACATTTTTAAGAGAATTTGCAGAAGGGAGATGAAGATATGACGGTCGGTTAAAAATAATTTTGTGGAAATCCTATAGGTATCAGACACACCGGGGTCACCCTCTCAAAACGAGAGCGGAGACGGCGGTTAAAAATATTTTGCGGATGGCCAAAACCCTAAACTATACCGTATGGGTGAGCATAATGACGTATGGGCGAGGATGAGAGTGCTATTCGCGCTAAATAAGAAAGACGTTAGTCCGGGGAGTTGTGTATAATGGAAATTGTTACACACACTGATGAATGGATTCGTTATTTCGAGCGACAAGGGATTGCTTCTCCCCGACCTTTGACAATTTATTACCGATGGATGGGCCACGGGTCCTGAGCGCGACAAGCGCAAAAGGAAAGGCGCTATCTCCCCAGATAGCACCCCACACCCTCAACCCACCACCTTATTTCACGACAATAAGGAGGATCATCTATAATGATACCACAAAACCCGCCTGGGCAACCAGGTAAATCTCAAAAACGTACCAGCAAACTCCGTGTCGTACGGGCTGGGTTTGACCCAGAAATGACCATGGAGGACCGCGTGATTGAGGCTCTGCGCGGAGACACGCAAGCAGACATCACGCCGGAACCCGCCCTCTGGACCCCCGAATGGGTGAAATGGGCTGGCTACTACCACATGGAGGATTGGATACGGCCTGCCGTGGATACCGAGTCCCCACCCCGCGCGAAAGACGCTTCTGAGTGGGCCGACAGCCTCGCCAGCAAAACCGAAATGGGTTACTTCCACGGCGACCTCTACGCACTCAAAGACCGCGGCAATCCGCTCTTTACCCCTGTGATTTCTCCCACTGAAACCCTGATCAAAGACCTCAGCAATCACCTTCGTAACGCCGGATGCCATGTGGAAAAAACTACCACGCGCCGTACCGACACCATGGCATCATTGGCCCACGGTTCCGTTCCTCGCCCTTCCGGTGAGGATTGGATTCAATGGGACCGCGCACATTGGAACCTTCATCACGGCATCCCCTTCCGTAACGGTGTATTGGATCTCGACACACTGACTCTCCATCCACTGACCACCGCCGACCGTGCGACCTGGCAAATCCCGTATGACTGGCAGCCGGACATTCCGATGGATGCCAAGGTGTTCTGGGCCCTCCACTTCCAAAATCTCTTTGGGACCGATGAGGAGGCCAAGCTGAAAAGAAATGCCCTGCTGGTGCGCAGTGCGGTAGCCCTCGCCCCGTGGATTCGTGGGGCGGAGTGGCAGAAAGCGCTTCTGCTGATTGGCCCCCGCCAAAACGGAAAGGGCACGTGGATCCGCTTGTGGCAACACATTCTCGGTTCGCTAATGCAAAGTGTGTCGCTCTCCGGCTACGATGACCAAAATCAATTTGGACTGAGTGGCGCACGACCGGATTCTCTTGTATTTGCCACCCCTGACCTCGATGAAAGCGCGGAGCTCAAAGGCACCGAACGTTTCAAAAATATTATCGGCGACGACCCCCTTGATTGGGAGCGCAAATACAG
>JAKAAS010000562.1 GCA_021802225.1 Bacillota bacterium | reverse complement strand
TGCGCCATCCAAGTCCGGAACACGTGAAAAAAGTTTATTCATAGCCGAGTACCCTGCTTGATAGGTAAAATCGGCATATTCGATACGCTCTAAGACAGCGGGCACATCTTGGTCCCGAAGAGCGTCGCAATACCCGTTGAGACGTTGCTGAGCGCTCCAGATATGGGCTGGTCCAGCAATAAAGGCAGGGGGGTATCGGCAATGTTTTAAAAGAAGGCGAACCGCGGTTTTTGCACCGTCGTAATGATTCACCGAAATCTGTGGACCCGCAAAATGGGTTACCAATCGGTCCAGAATGATTACGGGTCCCTGCGGTTTCATGGATTCGATAACTTGAGCCGTTCCGGGCGTGCCAAATAATATTAGCCCATCCACTCTCAGTTCCTGCATGGCCCGCACGATTTTGGCTTCTCGTTGGGCCTCACCGCGGGAGTCCATAACTAAGAGTGTATAGTCGTGACGATAAGCAGCATCATTAATGGCCTGAACAATACGCATAAATAGAGAATTGTCCATGTCCGGGACAAGTACTCCAATTGTCCTGGTGATGCCGCCTACCATGGCCCGGGCTTGTCGATTGGGGATGTAGCCCAATTCATCCATGGCTTGTTCGATTTTTTCCAAAGTACCGGATTTGACGTAACCGGTTCGGTTTAGGGCTCGGGAAACCGTGGCCACGCCAACCCCCGCACGTCGTGCAACATCTTTAATCGTTGCCACTTATTTCACCACACCCCGTGACCGGGCCTGAAAACCTGCGATAATTAAAATGACGGCCACGAAAATATATTCATAGAGAGAGGGTAATCCCAGTAGAACGATTAGGTCGTCAATCAAGCCGATAATTAAGGCGCCAATCGCTGCGCCGACAACGGAACCGCGACCTCCAGAAAATGGAATGCCTCCTAAAATAACTGCAGCGATGGCTTGAAGAGAATAGCCGCTTCCGGTCGTGGGGTATATTGATCCTTGCCAGGCAGCAATCATTATTCCTGCCGATGCGGCAAGCATGGCTGAAATGATAAAGACGAGCACTTTTAATGAATCAATACGTAAGCCCACCGTCTTGGCGGCGGCTTCGTTGGATCCAAGGCTCTTAATCCAAGTGCCCAACGGTGTCATGGACAGCATGATTTGGCCTACTATAATAAGCAATAGCGTAATGACCACGAGATTGGATACGCCAAATGTATTCCCGGCAAGCGCCGAAAAGTTAAAAGTACCGTTGTTGGGACTAATGTAATTGCCGCCATTAAAGAGCAGCGCAACACCTTTTAAACCCCAATAAATGCCAAGAGTCACGATAAAGGACGGGATTCGTCCTTTAGTTACCAAGAGTCCCACGACTAGACCGACAAAGGCTCCTGCCAGAATTGTTGCCGGTAACGCAACCAAGGCAGAAACGCCGTGCAAGACCGTTAAAAACGCCACCAGCATTCCAGCAAATGCCATGACACTTTGAACTCCCAAGTCAATCATGCCAGTCATAATCACAAGAGACTCGCCGACTGTCAGAACGATTAGAAAACTACTGCTAACCAATAACGCGCCAATGTTTCGCGTAGAGAGAAAGGACGGAGCGACCAAGGTTGAAAGAATCAGAGCCAGAACCAAAAAAATAATAGGTCGTTTGACACTTCCCGGCTCGCCGAACAGATGTTGGCTAAGGAACATGTTTGACCTCCTCTTCCAAAGTGCGGTCAAACATGGCGTGAACCAAATCCTCCAGACTGATATCGCGGTTGTCCATGATTTGTTTGATCTTTCCATGTGCGAATACAACGATACGATCCGCCACTGTTAGGACGTCTTCTAACCGATGGCTAACCAGAAGTACCGATCTGCCCTCATTCTTTAACCGTAGAATTAACTTGAGCACTTCATCAATCTTGGCCACGGAAATGGCTGCTGTTGGTTCATCCATAATGATCAATTCCCGGGAAAAGAGTAGTGCCCGGGCGATCGCGACCAATTGCTGCTCTCCTCCCGACAATGTGCCAACCGGGTCCGTAGGCCCGGCGCTGGCGTTCAGTTCCTCCAGGACCTTACGGGCTCGAGCAATCATGACACGACGATTGTTGAAGATAGATCCGATTGTTATTTCTTCTCCCAAGAACAAATTTTGCCATAGAGGCAAGTCGGGAGCCAGAGACAAATTTTGATAGATCATTTCGATCTTTAAGTCCCGTCGCGATGATCGTGGTGATTTGACCGCGACGGGCTGGCCTTTATAGAGAATTTGCCCTGAATCCATCACATTGTAACCGGTTAATAGGCTCAAGAATGTCGACTTACCCGCAGCATTGTCGCCGACTAGTCCGACAACTTCACCGGCAAAGATGTCTAGGCTGACATCATCGACCGCATGTACCGGACCAAAGTACTTCTTGAGATTTCGTAACGACAAAAGAGGAGGTTCTACTGGTGATGACATATAAGATGAACTCATGACTCGATAACTCCTTGTGAGATAGTCCGCTGGTTGCAAGAAAGTGGTTATTAGGACGCACTAACCTTATGTGATTGTGCGTGGCCATAAGGCAGTGGTGGAACAACA
>JAKAAS010000561.1 GCA_021802225.1 Bacillota bacterium | reverse complement strand
CAGGGATCCGCTCAGGATGGCCAGCCCGCCATCCGGGCGGTAGGCGTTTGCCAGGGGGCGGATAACCTCCTGGTCGAGAGAGGTCCGATTTTCGTAATATGACCCGAATTGTTGTCCGGTGGCCGTGGGTCGCGCGGGATGCAGAAGACCGTCAATCTTGGACAGTTCTCCTAAGATGGCGGAAATTCCCCCAGCCCTGTCTACGTCTTCCATGTGCCAGGATGATGCTGGAGAGACCTTGCAGAGGTGAGGCACTCTTGCGGAGATTTTGTTGATGCGCTCCAGGGGGAAGTCGAGGCCGGCTTCGTGGATTAGCGCCAGCGTGTGCAGAACGGTGTTGGTGGAACCGCCCATAGCCATGTCCAGGGCGAAGGCGTCAGCAATGGCGTCGGCTGTGACGATGTCGCGGATAGGCACCTCGTCTTTGACGAGGCGGACAATCGCCTGGCCTACGGCCTTGAACAGTTCCTGGCGACGGGGATCAGTCGCGAGAATGGAGCCATTGCCCGGCAGGGCGACACCCAATGCTTCAGACAGACAGTTCATGGAGTTGGCCGTGAACATGCCGGAACACGAGCCGCAGCTGGGACAGGCTACGGTTTCCAGCTCTAAAAGTTCAGCCGAAGCCATTTTGCCGGTGGCGACGGCGCCGACGCCCTCGAAGACAGAAATGAGGTCGACAGACTTTCCGTTCCAGCGTCCCGCGGCCATTGGTCCCCCGGAAACGAAGACAGTGGGGACGTTGACCCGCAAGGCGCCCATCAGCATTCCCGGAACAATCTTGTCGCAGTTGGGAATGCAGATCATGCCGTCAAAAGCGTGCGCACGCACCATGGTTTCGATGCTGTCGGCAATCAATTCGCGGCTGGGAAGGGAGTAACGCATGCCGATGTGGCCCATGGCAATTCCGTCGTCTACGCCTATGGTGTTGAATTCAAACGGCACGCCGCCAGCATCTCTAACAGCTTGGGCCACCGTGCGGCCGACGGCCGCGAGGTGGGTATGACCCGGGATAATTTCTACAAACGAGTTGGCAATAGCAATAAATGGGCGGTCCCATTCGTTTTCTTTTACGCCGGCAGCCCGCAGCAAACTTCGGTGCGGTGCACGGTCCAGCCCCTTTTTAATCGTATCGCTTCGCATAAGGCTCCTTTCAGGGATTGCCGGATAGACGATGCGCTTTCCCTCGTTAAAGATGATAGGCAAGAAGCACAGGACCCGAACAGTTAGCCTGGCTTTCCAAGCAGTATAAGGGTTTATGGCGGGGTTGTACAGATTGGAACAAAAGCCTTTCCTGCGCGGCTTCGCAACCCTGCTGGCCTCTTGGCAACCGCTATGGGCTGAGCTCGGCAATGCATAATTACTCATCGGTCCTCAGCCGCCGTGCAAAGGAACAGGGATAAGAGGGCGGCCGGTTCTCCAAGAACCGGCCGCATCAGGTGATAGCGGAAGATCTATCTGGGTAGTCTGTCCCGAATAGCCTATGGGCGCCTACTCGTTGAGATAACAGGCAGCTTGATGGCCGTCCGCCACCGTGATCATTGCCGGCATGGTCTTGGTGCAGCGGTCCATGACGGCTGGGCACCGCGGTGCAAAGGGGCAGCCCTGGCGGTCTTCCGACAGGTCCGGCGCGCTTTGCATGGTTTCCGGCAGCGGGCCGGTATGGGCCGACCCCGGCGTCGCGGCCAGCAGGAGCCGGGTGTAGGGATGCGCCGGAGCCTGAATCAGATCTTCGGCCGGGGCGACCTCCACCAGCGACCCACCGTACATGACGGCAATCCGGTGCGCAAGGTAGCGGGCGGAGGCCAGGTCATGGGTGATATACAGGTAGCTGAGACCCCGCCGCTCCTGCAAAGACTCCAAGAGGGTCAAAATTTCAGCCCGCAAGGATACGTCCAGCATGGATACGGGCTCATCTGCCACAATGAATGAGGGGCCCCCTGCTAAAGCCCGGGCAATGGCCACCCGCTGGCGCTGACCGCCGGAGAGTTCGTGGGGGTACTTTTCCCGGTAAATGGCCGTGGGGGTCAGGCCGACGAGAGTGAGGATCTCATCGAGTGCCTCCTCGCGCTCATGTCCCTTGAGGTGGCGCAGCCGGGTCAAGGGCCTGGCGAGATGGTGCGCCACCGTGTGGAATGGGTTGAGCGATGCAAACGGGTCTTGAAAGATCATCTGGGCGTTGCGGTGATAACGCATGAGAGCCTGCCCGCGAATGTGTGTCACATCTTTGCCCTCAAACCAGACCTTCCCTGCACTGGGCGTCAGCAGACGCACGAGCGCGCGGCCGGTGGTCGTCTTGCCGCTGCCCGACTCCCCGACAAGGGCCACGGTTTCTCTGGTGGCGATATCCAGATTCACCGCCCGCGACGCGATGAGGTCAGGAGCGTTGGTCCGCGGGAAGCGGATGGTCAGATGGTCAGCCGATACAAGAAAGTTAGACGCCATGGGCCACCGCCTTCTCGGAAACCGGATCGGGCATGGCATGGCAGCGAATATACACGCGCCCTGTCTTGACAGGCAGAGGAGTCGTCCGGCACATCGGCAGCCGCAACGGGCAGCG
>JAKAAS010000560.1 GCA_021802225.1 Bacillota bacterium | reverse complement strand
CAGTCTGAAAAATATCGTGGACCAAGCTGCTCGCTCTTGACAATCCCCTCCCTGAAGAACGGGGATTCTTGCGAGGAATCGGCTGACGTCAACTGTACTCGCTAAGGGTGGGCCAAACGCCCCCCCGAAGGTGATCGCTTTATATTTCCGCCCTGGACGGCGAAGTTTTACGGCACATCTGATACACCCGCGAGTTCTGGCCGCCAGTTTTTCCGGCGTGACGGATTTGAAAGTGGAATGAAATGCGCGCCTGTTTAAGTCTCAGGCGCGCTTTCCTTAAGGAGACCCACCGGAGCCTGTGCGGCGGAAGATTGGGGCGGTTTTTGTGCATGGCCTGTCCTGCAGCGCCATTGCGTTGCCGTTTGAACGTCCGCATGGCACTTGCCTTGGCTGCCGCCCGTGCGCTAGAACCTGTCAGCAATGACAGATTCGGATTACAGATTACACACTAGGCGCAGTGGCTGATGTCTAGACGGCTGGCATTCGGATGGTTTTGCCCCGGGGTGCTAAGACGGGTCCGCACGACGCTCCCGCAGGTCTCTTATGCTCTTTCCCTGGCTCTTTCTCAAAGTCGGTGATATAGGCTGAACATTGCTGCGGAGAGGCTTAATGCCTATCGTGCTTCATGCGGTAAATCTTCCTCACCGGGTTTGAGAAAGAGCCCCTTCCCTTCTTGATGCCCGAGACAAGAATACACTGATCCCCCTTGATTTCCTTTACTTTCCCCACCCCGAGACACCGCCGCGTGCCTGCTAGAAATATATCCGAACATCTGTTTGATTATTGTCCCCATTTAGCGTATATGCTAGGATTTGACTAGTCGTACTTATCTGATATAAAGGGCAGGGGGGATCTTCATGGAGGAGAGCTTGGTGCCTGTGACGCTGACGGTCAATGGGAAGGCCATCGCGCGGGAGGTGGAGCCGCGCACGCTCTTGGTGCATTTTCTGCGGGATGATGCAGGATTGACGGGCACGCATGTGGGGTGCGACACCTCGCAGTGCGGGGTGTGCACCGTGCTGTTGAACGGCGAGGCGGTCAAGTCCTGCACCGTTTTGGCCGTGCAGGCCGATGGAGCCGATGTGCTGACTATTGAAGGAATGGAAGAAGAGATTTTGCATCCTGTGCAGCAGGGATTTTGGGAGAAGCACGGGTTGCAGTGTGGGTTTTGCACTCCGGGCGCGATGTTGACGGCGTCGTACCTGCTGTCCACTCACCCGCACCCTTCTGAGCAGGAAATCCGCGAAAGTCTCGATGGCCTTTTGTGCCGGTGCACGGGATATGAAACGATTGTCCGCTCGGTCCAGCGCGCCCAGGAGATCATGGATGAGCGCCGGGAGTCCGCAGACCGGGAGACCCGCGCAATCTAACTAATGGATGGCAGGAGGGAGTGGCTGAAATGGCTGATGTTATTGGGAGTGCGCTGAAGCGGCATGAAGATATCCGCCTCATCCGCGGCAAGGGCCAGTACACTGATGATATGAAGATTCCGGGAATGGTCTATGCCTCGATGGTGAGAAGTCCCTATGCCCATGCCCGCATTGTTGCCGTCGACACGGCTGCAGCCAGGCGGGTGCCGGGGGTGCAGGCGGTCTTTACCGGACGGGACCTGAAAGATGAAGTGGGCATGGTCCCCACGGCTTGGATTCCCCCCGACTCGGATATGAAGATGACTCCTCACCCCGCTTTGGCCTATGACTTGGTCCGTTACGCCGGGGACGCCGTGGCCGTGGTTATCGCAGACACTCCCTATATTGCTCAGGACGCCGCGGATTTGGTGCGGGTGGAATATGATGCGATGCCGTCCGTGACCAATCCCCGTGATGCCGCGAAAGAAGGGGCGCCTTTGGTTCATGAGGATATCGCCGACAACGTTGCCTTCCACTGGAAGGCCGGTGTGAGCGTGGACGAGGTGTTCAACCAGGCGGAAGTGGTGGTCCGCCATGAATTCCGCCAGCAGCGGCTGGTGCCCAGCGCCATGGAGCCGCGGGCAGCTGTCGCCCAGTGGAACGCCGCTACGGATGAGCTGACGGTGTGGGTGACAACCCAAAATCCTCACATTCACCGATTGCTGATGTCCGGCATGCTGGGAATCCCTGAACATAAGCTGCGGGTCGTGGCGATCGACGTGGGCGGAGCTTTCGGCAGTAAAATTGCCTGCTATCCGGATGAGGTGATTGTCTCCTGGGCGGCACGCAAATTGAATCGGCCGGTCAAATGGACTGAGACCCGCTCCGAAAACTTTACGGTGACGACCCATGGCCGTGACCATGTGGAGGAAGTGGAGGTCGCGGGGACTAAAGACGGACACATTCAGGCAATACGGGTCAAATCTTACGCCAATCTTGGCGCCTACCTGTCGACCGCCGCCCCGGGGGTGCCGACAATTCTTTTTGGACTGATTGTCAATGGGGCGTATGCGATTCCCTATGCATCCGCCGAAGTGTTCGGAGTGCTGACCCACACGACCCCTGTGGATGCGTACCGGGGAGCGGGACGCCCTGAAGCCACGTTTCTGGTCGAGCGCATGGTTGACTTATACTCCGAGGCAGTCGGCAGGTAGGC
>JAKAAS010000559.1 GCA_021802225.1 Bacillota bacterium | reverse complement strand
CCGCCCCGTCATCGTGATGGAAGTGGGCCAGGCCATCGAATGGCTGCCGGATGACGTGCTGGCGTGGGTCGCCTCTTTTCATGCGGGCCACCCGGGGCCCGTTCCCGCCCCCTGGCAGGGACGGCTGGGCAGCGTCGTGTACCAGTCCATCGGCGGGTCGGGGGTGCTTCCGGTGACGGCGCTGGACGAGGCCCGGGGGCAATTTCAGGGACGGTGGCATCGATTGGCGCCTGTGGCTCTGGCCTTCACCAACCAGACAGTGTCCGCCGACCACTCCTATAGGGCTCTCATTTCTCCAGACTGCATTCTTACACTAAATCAAGAAGGGGTGGGTGCATGATCGCACAGTGGCAGCCAAAGCCGAAGACGTCCTGGCTTTACCGGCTCAGGGCCCAGATTATGATGCTGCTGGGCATGGAAGAGGACAATGCGGAAATTCATTATGTCGGGTCCAGCGAAGCGCTGCCCCCGCCTCTGACGGGCGACGAGGAAGCTAATCTGCTGCATATGCTCGGGTCAGGGGAAGACAGTGTGCGGTCCGTCCTGATTGAGCGCAATCTGCGTCTGGTGGTCTATATCGCCCGGAAATTCGAGAACACGGGCATCGGCATTGAGGACCTGGTGTCCATTGGCGCTATCGGACTCATCAAGGCTGTGAATACATTTGATGTGGAGAAAAAAATCAAGCTCGCCACCTATGCCTCCAAATGCATAGAAAACGAAATTCTGATGTACCTGCGCCGGAATTCGCGCACACGCTCCGAAGTGTCTTTCGATGAACCGCTGAATGTGGACTGGGACGGCAACGAACTCTTGCTCTCGGATGTGCTGGGCACGGAAAACGACATTATTTATAAACGGCTCGAAGACGAGGTCGACCGGACGATGCTGAGACGGGCGCTGAGCAAGCTCAATGCCCGGGAGAGGCGGATTATGGAGCTCCGCTTCGGGCTGATGGACGGGTATGAGAGAACCCAGAAAGAGGTGGCGGATTCTCTGGGAATCAGCCAGTCCTACATTTCGCGGCTGGAAAAACGCATTATCAAGCGGCTGCGCAAGGAGTTTCACCGCATGGAATAAGCTTCTCCCGACTCGGACGCCCCGGAAGCCAATTTTTGGCAAATTCCGGGGCTTTTTGTATATCCTCACTCCGGTTTGGTGATACTGCCAAATGAAGCGATAAGGATGAAGCTCCGGGGAGGGATCAGGGTCGTGCCATTGAATAAAGTTGAAATCCCTGGTGTCAATACGGCGAAACTGCCGGTGTTGGGCAATGTCAAGATGCGGGAATTGTTCCAGGTCATGCAGGCCGGTGACGAATCGGCGCGCGACGAGCTGATTAACGGCAATCTGCGGCTGGTGCTGAGTGTCATCCAGCGCTTCCAGAACCGGGGAGAGCACAGCGACGACCTGTTTCAGGTGGGCTGCATCGGGCTGATGAAGGCGATCGACAATTTTGACTTGGGTCAGAACGTCAAATTCTCGACTTATGCGGTGCCGATGATTATCGGCGAGATCCGGCGCTACCTGCGTGACAACAACCCCATCCGGGTCAGCCGCTCGCTGCGCGATATTGCCTACAAAGCTCTGCAGGTGCGTGACGGGCTGGTGCACCGCTACTCGAAGGAACCCACCATCAGCGAGATTGCCGAAGAGCTCAGCGTCCCCCGGGAAGAGGTGCTGTATGCTCTGGATGCGATTCAAGAACCGGTCTCTCTCTTCGAGCCCATCTACCACGACGGCGGCGATCCGATCTTTGTCATGGACCAGATCAGCGACGAGAAGAACCATGACCGCAACTGGCTGGAGAGCCTGGCTATCAAGGAAGCCATGCGGCGGCTGAACGACCGCGAGAAGCTGATCCTGACAATGCGGTTCTTTGACGGCAAAACCCAGATGGAGGTGGCGGATGAGATCGGGATCAGCCAGGCCCAGGTCTCCCGTCTGGAAAAAGCCGCGCTGACGCACATGAGGAAATACATCTGATGTGGCTGAAGCACATAGCACTGAGCGTGCTGGCGATAAGTTTTCTCTGGAGCATCGCCCCGGTCAGCCCCCAGAGCACAGGCCCCATCTCCCGGCCTGCGGCCGCGTCCCAGGTTATCACCCCGCCCCCGGTGATCCGCTTTCGCGTGATTGCCAATTCCGATAACCCGGTGGACCAGGCGGTCAAGCTGGATGTGCGCGACAGTGTCCTGGCACTTTTAGACCCTCTCTTGAGCCATGTCAAAAACAAACCCCAGGCGCAGGCGATTTTGGAGAAACACCTCCAGGCGATCACACAAGCCGCCAATAAGGTGCTGGCGGCCCACCATGCGCTGTACCGGGCCCATGTGCGCCTCACTACAACGGTATTTCCCACAAAAGCCTACGGCAGCTGGGTGCTGCCCGCAGGACGCTACCAGGCGCTTTTGGTCGTGTTGGGACGCGGGGCTGGACACAACTGGTGGTGTGTGCTGTTTCCCTCTCTGTGTTTCATCGACATGAGCAATGCGGTGGCGGTGCCGGCTTCTGATGCGGTGCGGGCATCGGCGCCGGTGTCCAAAGCGCCAGCCCCCTGCACAGACT
>JAKAAS010000558.1 GCA_021802225.1 Bacillota bacterium | reverse complement strand
ACCAAATTCCGTTGCTGTTCTACTATTTACTATACAAGAGTCTGCTCACTATTTTACCGAATTTCGCGATATCGCACAAAGAAAATTCAGAAGGGGCGGCGGACGCGCAATTTTATGCCGTGCAAGGAAGCCTTGCTATCTAACGGAGTGCTACAATAACTTGGAGTAGTCAAGGACAGGAGGATGGACTGTGGCAGGTCTTTCAGAATTTGGACTCTCGGAGGAACAGCGGATGTTCCGGGAGACCGTCAGGCGCCTGGCTGAGGAAAAAGTGAAGCCCAGGGCTCAGCAGATTGATGAAACCGGAGAGTTTCCTTGGGATATTGTGGCGCTGTTTAAGGAATATGGTTTGCTTGGGGTAGCGATGCCGGAAGAATACGGCGGGGGCGGCGCGGACTTGTTAACGTCATGCATCGCTATTGAGGAAATTGCGCGGGTGTGTGCAACGTCGGCTCTGATTATCGCAGCCCAACACCTGGGAGCCATGCCCATTTTAATTGCCGGGTCCGCGGAGCAGAAGGCCCGTTATCTTCCTGACATAGCGCAGGGCAACCGCCTCAGCGCGTTCGCGCTCACAGAGCCGGACGCCGGCTCCGACGCCGGGGGCACCCGGACCCGGGCAGTAAGGGAGGGCAGCGCCTACCGCATCACCGGCTCGAAAGTGTTCATCACGAATGGCGGGCTGGCAGAAACTATGGTGGTCTTCGCCTCCACGGACCCAGCGGCAGGCACTAGAGGCATCTCGGCATTTATTGTTGAACTCGGTCAGCCCGGTGTCTCCGTGGGCCATATTGAAAAGAAAATGGGCATTAGAGGATCGCAGACCGCGCAACTGCTGTTCGACGGAGTCGTGGTGGATGAAGGGTGCCGCCTGGGCGCCGAAGGGGACGGGTTCAAGATTGCCATGCGAACCCTTGACCGCACCCGCCCAGGTATTGCGGCGCAAGCGCTCGGCATCGCGCAGGGGGCGCTGGATGCTGCCATGCGCCACCTCGGGGAGCGCAGACAGTTTGGACAGCCTCTGAGCCATTTTGAAGGGCTCCAATTTATGGTGGCCGACATGCAAACCCAGGTGGAAGCAAGCCGCCAGCTGCTGTACAGGGCGGCGGAGATTGTGGAGTCCGCCGGATTTGCCAGCCATTCCAGCCCGGAAGTGACCAGATTTTCGGCCATGGCCAAATTGATGTGTTCTGATACCGCGATGAAAGTCACCACCGATGCGGTTCAGCTTTTTGGGGGATATGGCTATATCCGCGACTACCCTGTTGAGCGTATGATGCGCGATGCCAAGATTACCCAAATTTATGAAGGAACCAACCAAGTGCAGCGGCTGGTTATTTTTCGGAATATGGATGGTGGAGGTCTCTAAGTCCCATGGAAATGGTTTTTGTTAACCAGGCGAGAGAGCATGTTGGAGATGAAATCACCATCGCTGGATGGGTCACCCATTACCGGTCATCAGGCAAAATCCATTTTATCATTGTCCGGGATGGCACCGGGGTCATGCAGTGCGTAGTGAAAAACCCGCTTGCCAGCCTGAAGAATCTGGACGCATGGGATGGATTGACTCAGGAAACGGCTGTGCGCATCCGGGGGACCGTGCATGCGGATCCCAGGGCTCCTATCGGCGTAGAATTAGAAGCCGAGGAAGTTGTTGTGGTGGGGCCAAGTGAAGGGTATCCGGTGGCTCCCAAAGAGCACGGAGTTGACTTTTTGATGGACCACCGCCACCTGTGGATCCGCAGTCCGCGCCAAGCGGCTATTTTGCGAATTCGGGCGGCAGTCATCCATGCCACCCGGGATTTTCTGGACAGCCATGGATTTGTTGTAGCGGACCCGCCTATCATCACCCCGGCTGCTGCTGAGGGGAGCACGACTCTATTTCCCATCGACTACTTTGATGATACGGCTTTTCTCTCGCAATCCGGCCAACTCTACATGGAAGCTCTGGCGATGGCCTTGGGCCGCGTTTATTCGTTCGGCCCCACATTCCGTGCCGAAAAATCCAAAACCAGGCGTCATTTGACTGAGTTCTGGATGGTCGAACCGGAATTGGCTTTTTGCGAGTTTGAGGAGAATTTAGTTTGGCAAGAACAACTAGTCAGCCATATTGTCCAGCATGTACTGGCGACCTGCGCGGATGAACTCCACACTATCGAGAGAGATATCTCACGGCTCGAAACCATCGTCGCGCCATTTCCGCGCATCACTTACGATGAAGCCTTGGCGCGGCTGGCGGAAGTGGGCCTTCCCCTGGAGTGGGGCGAGGACATGGGAGCCCCGCATGAAACGGCCCTGGCCGGGATGTTTGACCGTCCTGTATTTGTGACCCACTTTCCGGTTTCCCTCAAAGCTTTTTATATGCAGCCGGACCCTGCGCGGCCTGATGTGGCCCTGGCAGCTGACCTGCTGGCTCCCGAAGGCTACGGGGAAATTATCGGTGGCAGCGAACGCATCCACGATTTGGATCTGCTGCTCCAAAGGATGGACGAGCACCACCTCGACTTGGCGGTCTATGGGTGGTACATTGACTTGCGACGGTTTGGATCGGTGCCCCACAGCGGATTTG
>JAKAAS010000016.1 GCA_021802225.1 Bacillota bacterium | reverse complement strand
ACCGCTTACCGGATGAATACGAGGAGCTGCGGGCCCATCTTCAGTAAGCTCGGGATGCGGCCGGCTGGAGAAAGGCAGGTTTTGGAGATCCATGCCGCTATTGCAAATTATCGATGACGATCCAGGCATTGCAGAGCTCATCGCCGCTTATGCGGATGCCTGGCACTGGCAGTCTACGACCTCAGCGTCACTCGCCCAGGCTCTCCAACAGGCCGAGCAGGCTCCGCCCGACGTGATCGTGCTGGACTGGCAGCTGCCCGATAGCACGGGACTGCGTTCGCTAGAGAAATTGCGCCACCTCACGGCCGTGCCCATCTTGGTTCTGACAGTGAATGACAAGGAGGCGGATATCATCCGGGCCTTGCAGCAAGGTGCGGATGATTATGTTGTGAAGCCTTTTAGTCCGGGTCAGGTGATGGCCCGTCTCAATGCTTTGATGCGCCGCAGCCGCACGGAAGCGGCGGCTGCCGAAAGCGCGTCCTGGACCTTTATGGATCTGGAAATTGATATGGAGCGCCACCAGGTCAGGCAAGGCGGAGTCTTGCTGGATTTGACGCCTCTCGAATATGACTTGATGTCAGCTATGGCGCGCGCGCCCGGCCGGGCCTGGACCCGTGAAGAGCTGCTGCGTCGCATTTGGGGAGATGTGGGGGAAGCGTTTGACCGGGCGGTTGATGCAGAAGTAGCGCGCTTGCGGAGGAAATTGCATGATTCCCCTGATGATCCCCGGTATATTGAGACAGTGAGGGGGGTAGGGTACCGGTGGAGGGAAGAAAGCGCTCGGAACGCATCGCTCTAGGCACGTGGCTGGTTTTGATTACGGGTTCCGCCCTCACCGCGTTGGGCGGATTCGGCGGCGGGGTCCTATGGATAGATGCGAGCCACTTGCACGGTTCCACAGCTTTTTCTGCTTTGGCTTTGAGTCTGCTGCTCAGTTGGACCGTCACCGCATGGCTGGGCTACTACGCTGCTAAACTGCTGACGCATTCTGTGGGAAAAGACCTTCAGGACATTATTGCCTGGGTGGACGCCATACAACTCGGCCAGCGGCAATTTCTTGCTGTGACGGACAGCGCCGAGTGGGGTGCGCTGGCATATTCCCTGAATGAGATGGCTAGCCGGCTCAAAGAAGCCAGCGAAGAGCGAGAGGCCTTTCTCGCCGGCGTCGCGCATGAAATCAAGACACCCCTGACGGTATTGCAGGGAAACTTGGAGGGCCTGGCTAGCGGCGTGCTGGACCCCACCCCCATGCGGTGGGCGACCTTGGAGCAAGAAGTGCAGCGGCTCATCCGCCTGATTGACCAACTGCTCCTCATCGAGCGGGTGAACCGCCACTTGGTTCCGCTTCATAAAAGTTTGTACCGCCTCGAGGATCAATTGGCGTCCCTGACTTTACGATTTGAACCGCTGACAATTGCCCGGCACATCCGGTTGACGTGGGATAGTCCGGATGTTTCCGTATGCTGGGACCGCGACCGAATCGATCAAATTTTGACCAATCTGTTGCAGAATGCTCTCAGGCAGGTTCCTGAAGGCGGCCGTATTGCCGTATCGGTGCTCGCAGAGCCGGACGCCGTGGCTTTGTGTGTCGAGGACGACGGGCCAGGGCTGCCTCCCCGTGCGCTCGGTCAGGTGGCCGACCCATTTATCAAGGATCCGCGGTCTCCAGGGCTTGGTCTGGGCTTGGCTGTGGTGTCGGCATTCACGAAGGCTCATGGCGGGAGCATGCAAATGGGCCGAAGCGCGATGGGAGGCGCAAAGGTCTGTGTCAACCTCCCCCACTCAATATCCCCGACTTCCGACTCCGATTAGAATTTGGCGGCATCATTGACTTCAGCTATCGCCGTGATGCGGCTCAACAACCTTCCCAATCCGTCCGCACCTGCCGCCAGCCAGCAATCATGGTCACCAGGCTGAGATACACGGCGCAGATTTCCCCGAAATGTCCCGGAGCCGCCAGAATTTGTCCCGTGGTGATATTTTCTGTCTAAAACCACCGCATTTGAATGCCTTTCACGGGAGGGTCTAAGGGAAGGGTGTCGACCTTTGCCAGAACGTCCGCCCACTCTTCGACAAGAGTGGCAGGATATCGGCCCGGCGGATCCGGCTCCGCTGCGTCCGGGGGAGGGGCGCTTACCCACTGCTGCCATGCCTCTCCCCATGGGGACCGGATGTCGGCAAAAGAGAGTGTGCACGCCCTCAGAGCGCGGTCCATGGCAATCGTAGGAAGAAGGCCGGTTAGCGCACCCGTATCTGGCAGTGGCGGGTGCATGCGCCAGACACCGTACGCCCATAATGCCAGACCCGGATGAATGGGATGGTGCAGCAACTCTATAAACATGCTCTGCCAGTGGGTGGGCGGACGCTTGCCAATGGATACAGCCAGGCTGTAGGGATCCCACCGAGGCCCGCCGCACTCCGTCCACCACGCTTGGCAGGAAGGCCATTCCCAAGCGTCGAGGCACTCGGTGAGCTGGCGGTGGGCGCGGACTGCCTGGCGCACAAGATTCCACGTGGAATTGTGGCGCCATTGCCGGGGGTCGCCGGGACGGGCGGCTGCAGGCTCCAGCCACTGCGCCAGGCTCATGGCATGCCCTGAACTCTTGGCGCCGAACGTCCGGTCCGCCAGCCACTCTAGGTAGCGTAAATCCAGTGCGGGAGAAGTCATTCTTCCACCTCTTGAATCGAGATGCTTACAGTGTAAGGCGTTTTGGTGAAATGGGAAACCAGCGCAAGAAAGAATATTCAGAAGGGATGCTGTTATCTGCCGTAGTGGATGGTCTAGGCGCTGTCCATGATCGGCCAGCTCAGCGTTTTATTTGTCGGCTGCAGTCGGCTGCGTTCGATGGAGGCACAGATAGGCTGGCAGGAATAGGGCAAATTGCACAACACTGCTCCCCAACCACAACAGGAATCTTGTCTGAGATTGTCGAATGCTAGGATTGCGCAGTAAAAAATCTTCATGTGGTGGATTTGACCACACCGAATAGGAGGGCGTGCATATGCATCGCCGATGGGCTTTTATATCTGCTGCCGGCTTAGTCGGAGCCACTGTGCTGGCAGGTTGCGGGACGTCTAGCGCCGCATCCGCAACTCCCAGCGCGCCAAGAGGGGGTTCGGTGGTCGTAGCCGAGGGACCGCAGTCCCCTCCCAACTGGTTCTTTCCCGTATTTAGCTCCGCGGCCTATATCGAGATCAATGCACAGATTCAATTTCTCATGTACCGGCCTCTAATCTACCTGAACAAGGAAAATGAGGTGGATTACGCGAAGTCGCTGGTCCGTCGCGTCAGTGTCAATGCGGCAGACGATGTGTACACACTGACGCTCAGCCATAAGTACCAGTGGTCCAATGGGAATCCCGTGACAGCGCAAGATATTGTTTTTACGTGGGATTTGGCGGATGCGGCAAGTCAGCCCAATTCGCCTTGGCCCTATGGGCCGGCAGGAAGCGGGGGTGTGCCTAAAGACTGGAAAAGCGTGACCGCCCAGGGGCCGGATACGGTTGTCATTACATTGACCAAGCCCGTGAATCCGCAGTGGTTTATTCATAACGGGCTCGGACAGCTGACTCCCGTGCCAAAGTCGGTGTGGGACAAATATCCGCACAGCATGACCAAGGAACTCAAATTTATTGAGTCTGTCTCCAACGATCCGACGAATGCCCACTATGATGTCGTGGACGGTCCCTTCAAGTTCGAGAAGTGGGCGCCCAACCAGTACTGGGAACTGGTCCCCAATGCGAAGTTTGGGGGTCACAAAGCCACGATTTCGCAGTTGATCTTCCAATACGAGACCTCCTCCCCCGATGAATTTGCGGGGCTGAAGGACGGTCAAGTTGATGTGGGCTACTTGCCTCCTTCATTATGGGCGACTCGCCATGAGTTGGCTAATGACACGTTGAGCCAGGCCTATCTATTTGGGTTCAACTACATGATCCTCAACTTCAACAAGAGCGCTCCGGGAGGCATGGGCCCGGAATTCTCTAAACTGTATGTGCGCCAGGCGTTGCAAATGGGGATTAACCAGAAAGGCATGATCAGTACGATGTTTCACGGAGCCGGAGTGCCGGAGGACGGCCCGATTCCCCCCACGCCCCAGACAGCTCTTTATGATACCGCTCTGAATAATGACCCGTACCCTTTCAATCCCACGGCGGGAAAACGGCTCCTTGAAAAGCATGGGTGGACCGAAACCAATGGCGTCATGACGAAGGGAGGGCAAAAACTAGCCTTTACCCTGACCTACGCTTCGGGAAGTACCACGATTTCCCATATCGCCCAATTGATGCAGAACGATTGGGCCCGAGAAGGCATTGATGCGTCTTTGCAGCAAATGCCCGTCAACCAGCTGTTCGGTGAGGATACCCAGAGTTCACCCACTAAGTGGAACATGGGCTACTGGGGAGCCGGATGGACCTATCAGCTCGATTACTACCCGACCGGCGGCAACCTCTTTGCGACAGGGGCGGGAGAAAACTCTGGAGGCTATTCCAACAACACGTTGGACCAACTGATCCAGGCCACCTATGCGCCTGGCAGCGCATCGCAGATCAAGCAGCGCATGGATGCCTATCAAGTATTCATGGCACAGCACCTCCCGGTCCTGTGGATGCCTTGGTTTCCCCAAGGATACGCCCGCATCACAGGATTTTCGGTGCATGCCAACAATGTGCATGGCACAGTCAAGACGTTCAATCCTGTTACGGATTTTCTTTATGCCAATTACTGGACTGTTTCCCATTAGACGATCTAAAGCAGAACCCCAGAGTATTCAACACTCTGGGGTTCTGCTACGATCTGCGATAAGGCCCATAATGCGCTGGTCGGCGCCGGAGGCAGTTGGAGTTGCAAGATGCGCGCGGGCATTCACGCCGCTGAACGTGACCCCTGGGATTTACGGTCTACCGCATCCCCCCGAAATTTTGGTAGGATGAGCAGAGAAGCACCGGACGGCCAGCCGTCCGCACGTGCATGGAGGAGGAAGTGCTTTGGAAGATGTATTAGCGGTAGTAGGCCCCGGGGGCGCTCGTTGGCGGGAGCGCCTCCAGCAGAGCCGACCCGGATTGACGGTGCTGTTTTTTGAGGAAGCCCCGCCGTTAGAGCAACCTATTGACTCGCGCATCACCATCTTGGCCGCCAGCGGCGGACACAGCACTGCCCAGCTGTGTGCAAGACTCCCCCACCTGCGGTGGCTGCAGACTTTTTCTGCCGGCATTGATGCCGTCGTTCACGATGTTCCGAACCGGGTGCTGATCACGACGGTAAAGGGGCTGAGCCAGGAAGCCGTGGCCGAGCATGCCATGGCTTTGCTGTTGCACCTGACGCGGATCGCTCCGAACCTGCCGACAACACCCCGGGACCAGCAAGTGCCCTTGGACACGCTCGCCGGCAAGACGCACCTTATTGTCGGCTATGGTCATATCGGGCGCCAAATTGGCCTATTCAGTGAAGCTTTCGGCATGAAGGTGCGTGCGGTGCGCTACCACCCGGCCTCTGGAGAATGGGGTCTTGATGCTATCGATGACCTTTTGGGATCGGCGGATGTTGTGACGTTAGCCTGTCCGCTGACCGAGCAAACCCGCCACCTCATCAACCGGAAAAGACTGCAGCGCATGAGATCCAAATGTTTGCTGATCAATATTGCCCGGGCAGAAGTGGTTAATCAGGATGATTTATGCGAAGCCCTTCGCCTGGGCGAGATCGGAGGGGCTGGCCTGGACGTGACCGTGCCGGAACCGCTTCCGGCAGGTCACCCTCTGCTCCAGATGCGCAATGTGGTGGTGACTCCCCACGTAGCCGGCAACGTGCCGGATTATTTGGACCGGGCTATGGCGATTCTGGTGGAGAATCTGCAGCGCGACTATGCCGCTCAGCCCCTGATCAACGTGGTGGCGCGCGCGGACGGTTATTAAGGCCCAGTTTCAGTGAATGGCAGTCCCCACGGGCAAAGCCCCACCGTGACCAGCCTGAGTTGCGGGCCGAAAGGGAGCGCGGCTATGTTTAGAAGGTCAGGACACTTGCGGGTGCCCTCCACTCCGCAGTGCTGTCAGCTAAAGCAGACGCCAGGCGAGCACAAGCTTTCCAAACCTTGGTGAAGAGAGATTGCGCAAGAAACGGCACGAGGCCGGTAAGGGCAAGGGAGATCCCTCAAGGGTTTTGGTTTGGACCAACGCCTCCTCATGCCGTACACTGAAAGCAACGAACGGCTTCACGCCGCACCGCGGCGGCCACTGGTCCCGCAACATTCCCGCAAAGGTGGTCCCGATGTGCTGAGGGCAAGCTCAAGAGTCTCATTATGTCGGTGCATGTTCCGAAAAGGCAGGTGGTTGCCATTCCTTTTTTTGTGGTGCTCATGTGGAAGAGGTTTAAGCAGCATCAAACGGCGACGCTCACCCTAGCGGCTCTAGCCACTACGGTGGCTGGGGCCGTGCTGTTTTCCCTTGCCGAGCGGGTGTCTCTCTTCACCGCAATTTACTGGGCGGTTACGACCGTCACGACCGTCGGCTATGGTGATGTGGTGCCCCATAACGCTGCTGGACGCATTATCGCTATGGTCACCATGCTGACAACGATTCCGCTGGCGGGGGCGGCTTTTGCTGGCTGGGCAGCCAGCATGGCATCATTCCACATTAGGAGGGCTCTGGGAATGACATTGGACAAAACACGGGAACACCTGGTGGTGCTCGGATACAGTCCACTTTTGATCAATTTGTTGCCGGATTTAATCGAGGAGCACCAGAATGTCGTGCTGGTGGCGGACGTAGACCCGGGACACCTGCCTCCCGAAGTTCCTTGTATCAAGGGGGACCCGACGAATCCTCATGTGCTCGCCAAGGCGCATCTTAGGCAAGCGCGTCAAATTGTTGTCGTGGGGGGGACAGATGGCGAAGTGTTGATGTCCGCCGTGGAGGCGCAGCATATGGCCCCTCATGTGCCCATATTTGCTATCACCCAGTCCCGGCGAGCAACCCAGACATTAAGAGAGCTGGGGATCACACACAGCATCGCTGGCCAGGATCTTCTCGGGCATACGGTGGCCAAAAGCCTGGAAACCCCGCATGCCGCAGATTTTCTTGTGTCACTGCTCACATCGGAGCAAACTCTGTTGCGGGAGATCCCAGTTCCGGCCGACTGGGTAGGCCAGTCTCTGAGCATGGCCCGTTCCCGCAGTTCGGCCGTTGTGCTGGCAGTTGTCCACAACAACAAGGTTCTGCTTGGAGTGAATCACGATCCGTTGATTGAGGCTGCCGACAGCGCGCTCGTACTGATGCCCGCACAATAGGCTGTGGCACGCGTACAGCTGCCACAGCCTCAAAGACTCCCCCGTCCTGATTTGCCGCTAGGCCTTTTTGGGAATCATGAGGTCCAAGCGGAACTGTGATATGGCCAGGCAATGGCTATGCCTGGCGGTGCTTTTGGCTGCTGGCAGCGGGAGGATGGACAATGACTGTGGGCAATACACTGTGTGAGGTCAGCCACAGGGGAAAGCTGCCGAATAGGTTTTCTGCAAGGTGCGGCCCCTGGTGGCTTCCCACCACAATGGCTTCGGCCTTATGCGCCATGGCCCAGTCATAGAGGACCTTGGCGGGGGCTCCCTGTCCCGGTTCCAAAGTTACTGTGTGCCACTGCACGGTAATAGTTGGCGGCCTCGGTATTTTCAACACTTGCTCCCGCACTTGCTCCGCCATTTTAACCCACTGCTTTTCAAAAAAGTCAGGATCGCGCGGCAATGCGGCTCCAAAATCCGCCATCGCCTCATCACGGTAAAACGTCACAATGTTTTTGATGTCGACGGCTAGTAAGACACCTTCCTCTTGCAGCAACTGGATACCCACTTTGACGGCTGCATAACTGGCCGTGGATCCATCGATTCCCGCTACTATCTTTTTCATCGTAGTGCCGGCGAAGCGCCCCTGCTGTCACCGCAGGGGCGCTTTGCCGGCTCCCCCCTTCTCTACCCTGTATGAAATTGCTCCCGCCTTGTCCCATGCTAGCATGATTTGGAACTGGATGACTGACAGCTATTCGACATTTTTAAAGAAGGAGGCGCGAGTTGGCCATAGGTTTTCCCGCAATGTTTCCTTATCGTCTCAAATCCCGTAAGATGAAATACAAAGGTGGGATCCCATGCTGATATTTCTGCGGGTTCTGATGGTTCTCCAAGGCCTATACGCGGTGACTCACATTATCCGTCTGCACCTGCAAGGGGACTGGCCTTACCGCTGGCATTCAAATACCGAGGAAGGCAAAGCCTGGCTGTTCCACTGGCAGGCCCTGTACCGCACGGTCTATGGATTTTATACGGTCTTGCTTTTCCAGACTGTCGTGTGGCTCGCCCTTCTCCAACATCCTTCCTCTTCGCATGTTGATGTCTTGACCATTTCGCTATTGTTGTTTACGGGAACCTTTGTGGGGTTGTCGCGCCATGTGCAGCGCCTGGTGTCTCAAGTTTTCAGCACCAAACCGTTCCCCCCGCCCTCTTTCACCATGCTCTACCGATTCTTAATCCACCCTCCAGTCTTGGAGTAGGTGCGGTATTTCTGCCTGCAGATGGCTGCGGGCTATTTTGTAGAACCATCTTCTGGCGTCCGGCCGCAGACCGCGGTGCGGCTGCCGGAGGTGGCTCCTCTCGCGCGGTTTAAATCCTTGCGTCTCCTGCCGTGTGATTTTTCTCAGTCATACTGGGATGAATGTATACGGACGGGAAGGATTTCTCCTGGTTAAATTCCATCCCGTTGCCGCTGTCGAGAGTCGCATTGCCTGGGAGGGCGAACCGGAATTCCGCTGGGGGCCTTGCTCGTTTTTTGCCGAAGCCCCCACCTTGCGGCGCAGAGGGGGCTTCAATACAAGAGATGTCCTAGGCCCTGCGGTTCCTAGCGTTAGAAGCAGGAGCTTGGGAGGGCTGCAGCGAAATTAATGTATGCACCGTGCAGTCCAACGGCTCACAATCCGAAATAATTCTGTTAAGGAGGAAATGATGTCCATTCCCCAGGCTAAGCGCATCGCCCATCCCCACCAGCTCCATGGTGATATACGCCAGGATGACTATTACTGGCTGAATAACCGGGAGGACCCTGAAGTCATTGAGTATCTTGAAGAGGAAAACCATTACTTTCAAGAGGCGATGCAGCCGCTGCAATCCCTGACAGACTCCTTGTATGAGGAGATGCGGGCCCTCATTCCCGAAGATGATGATGAAGTGGCGGCGGTGGATGGCCCTTACTATTACTACCGCAGGACGCCGGAAGGCTGCCAATATCCGCTCTATGCCCGCCGCCAGGCCCCCCGCCGCGAAGACCTCGCAGAAGCTGCCGAAGAGGTCTTGCTGGATCTCAATCGCGAGGCATCCTCCGACCAGTTTTATCATGTTACGGTGGTGCGTATGAGTCCGGATCAGTCTCTGCTGGGCTACTTGGAAAACCGGGATGGCACTGACCGGTATACATTGAGAATCAAGAATGTTGCGTCCGGCCAATATTTGCCTGATACCATTCCCAACATCTTTTTGAGCAGCAGCCTGGAATGGGACGCCAGCGGCGCCTATGTGTTCTATGCCAGTGTTGATGCCAGCCAGCGCCCCTACCGTCTCATGCGCCATTACCTGGGGGACAGCCTGAGCGAGGACGTCTGCCTCTATGAAGAGCGCGATGTTACCTTTTCCCTGGAATTAGGCAAAACCCGTGACGGACGGTTTATCGTGCTGAACTCCCGCAACAAGAATACGAATGAGGTGCGCTTGCTGCCAGCTTCCGGCCCGACACAGCCCCTGACCCTATTTGCGGCCCGCCGCACTGGAATTCTCTATGAGGTCGAACACTGGCAGCACGATTTTGTTGTCCTGACGAATGACCAAGCGGAGAACTTCCGGGTGATGGCCTGTCCTGACACCCATCTCCATATGGAATCCTGCCGGGACCTGTTCCCTTACGATCCCGCGCGCTATCTTCAAGAAATCTCTCCATTTGCCGGAGCGCTAGTGATATCGGGACGTGAGCAGGGTCTGAGCCAGATCTGGATTTACCGCCCAGAGACATTCACACTCGAACAGCTCCCGTGGCCGGAAACGCTGTACCGGCTCTCTCTCGGCCCCAACCACAGCTATGATACGGATGAAGTGCTCATTGACTATGAGTCCTTTCTCACCCCGAGAACCACTTATGGACTGCAGTTAGAGACTGGCGCGCGGAATCTGCTCAAGCGCCAGGCTGTTGGCGAAGGTTACGACTCTGCGGGCTACCAGCAGCGCCGGCTGTGGGCTCCGGCGGCAGACGGCACCGCCATCCCGCTGTCGGTGGTCTACCGCGAGGGTGCGCTCGCCAACGGGCCTGCTCCCGTGATTCTTTATGGATACGGCTCCTATGGCATGAGTATGGATCCCCATTTCGATGCCGCCCAGATCCCCTTGATGAACCGCGGAGTGGTCCTAGTGACCGCGCATGTTCGCGGGGGCTCAGAATTGGGCCGCCACTGGTATGAACAGGGGAAACTGCGGAACAAGCGCAATACCTTTACGGACTTTATTGATGCGGCCCGGTACTTGATTGCCGAAGGAATCACCACTCCGGATTTGCTGGCAGCCCGGGGACGCAGCGCAGGAGGGCTGTTAATGGGGGCGGTGCTCAATATGGCGCCGGAACTGTTCCGGGTGGTCGTGCCGGGGGTGCCATTTGTGGACGTGGTCACCACCATGCTGGATGCCAGCATACCCTTAACCACCCTAGAGTGGGATGAGTGGGGCAATCCGGCCGAGCCGGGCGATTACGCGTACATGAAGTCCTACAGTCCGTACGACAATATTGCCGCACAGCCTTATCCCCACATCATGGTGTTTACGGGTCTGAACGACCCCCGGGTCGGATATTGGGAGCCTGCAAAGTTTGTGGCCAAACTGCGGGACACCAAGACGGATGCCCGCACATTAGTGCTCAAGACAGCGATGGGCGCGGGGCATAGCGGATCCTCGGGGCGGTACAACCGCCTGCATGATTTCGCTGAGGAGTATGCGTTTATTCTGGATAAGTTGAGCGTCCAGTAGTCTGTCAAGCAGCAAAAGACCCCAGGTGCGGCTCCCTTCCATGCCGCGCCTAGGGTCTCCAAGGTGTCTGCGGCCCGAGAGTACGGTGACTTGTCCAGGACGCGGCCGGGCAGCCGCGGTGAAAATCCCCGCACGGGCGTTTTGACCTAGTTTGCCAACACTCCCAATTCAGACAGAAATTCTCGGGCATTAGCCGACCAATATATGGGATCACGCGGCCGAAAGCACCCGGGAGCAGCGAGCGGGCGGCAGTCATCCAGCACGGACAACCAATTTTCCGGCACTTGCTGAACGCCGTGCACGGCCCCTAAAAGCGCTCCGGCAATGGCGGCATTGGTATCGGTGTCGTTGCCCAGCATCACGCTGCCGACGATCCCGTCTTCCAGCGAGGAGGCGTGCAGCAACTGGTAAAATGCATTGTGCAGTGCGACCAGAACCCACCCGCCATGAATATCCGACCAAGGGGGTGGCGTGTCCTGGGCTTTTTGCAGAACGTTTTGCACATCTGCATGCAGGCCCGTTTGCTGGGCAAAATTCCAGGCCACCGCGTATGCGTGTTCCGCATCTAAAAGGTTGTGAATGGCTGCCGCGACCGTCACCACATAGACCGCAGACGCATCTTGGCAGACCGGGTGCGGGTGAGTCAAGGCAGCATCCAGCCGTGCAATATCTGCCAGCTCACCTGCATTCTTGTCATGGCCCCAGATTCCCAGGATGCTGTGGCGCATCAGCGCGCCATTGGCCTGGCTCTTCTTGTCGGCATGCCGCTGCGCCAGCCGCGCCATCCCCTCAACCCCTTCTTCGTCTTCCCGCCGGGGAATGGCGGACAGGGCGCGGCCCACAGTGCGGCCAATGTCACGCAACAAGAATACGAATGAGGTGCGCTTGCTGCCAGCTTCCGGCCCGACACAGCCCCTGACCCTATTTGCGGCCCGCCGCACTGGAATTCTCTATGAGGTCGAACACTGGCAGCAC